>JACZST010000210.1 GCA_022574065.1 Acidobacteriota bacterium | reverse complement strand
GCCGGTTGCTAGCGAATCGACACAGGTGATCCTTCCCTGTATCGAGGGGCTGATCGGAGTGTTATCCGTAATGTACGCGGCCAACACCTGATCGAGGAGTTCCCTCGATGACGCCGAGCCGATGTCGTCCGGATAGCCATCACCACCGCTGGCCATGAAGTCGTTCTCGGCCAGCGTGTAATTGCTACTCGCCGTGAGGTTCACTGCCGTCGCGGAGCATGTGCCGTCCGGGTTCTGCAAAACCGCTCCGGTTACCCGACTGCCAACGGCGAACCCGACGTCGTACGTAAAGCACAAACCCGAGACCTGGACGGTTTGACCACCTCCGATATCCGCCACACCATTCTCCAGGTGGGTCTTGAGCTCAGCGCCGGTGACCATCAGTGTCACCGCGAAGTTCCCGAACGGGAGGACCGTCAGCACCGTGCCGTCGGTGATCATGTGGTCACCACCATCGGGAGGCGGGCAGAAATCGGTCGCACTGTCGACGACAGGACAGGTCAACGCCGCCCTAAGTCCACCCGAGTTGGTGATGGCAAAGTCAGTGCTGTAACGATCCCGCATAGCATCGGTGACGACGTTGCCGATCAGCGATTCGCACTCACGTCCGTTATCATTTCCGCACTCGTCCGAGCGTAGGATCTCAACTGTCGACCGGCCGATGACGTTGCCAAGTAGCACGTCCAGCTCGGCCCGCAGAGGGTCGAGGAAGGCCACGATCTCCGGATCCGGGGTTACGTCTTCGCTGACCGGATCGACGAACACCACGGATTTGGCGGAGACCTCACCCTGTCTGTGCGCCGTGATGGATATTCGAGCATAAGTGCGACCCTTGCTCCGGTTCTCCACGACGAGGGCGCCGTTGATCTCGCCGCTGAACTCGACGTTGGTGTGATCACCGAGGATCAGGTCGAATCCGTCAACCCCATTGGCGAAATCGATGATCGGGCCCACCGCCTTTCCGCCGCCATCGAAACCCGTCACACCGAGGTGGGTGATGGCGACAAAGACGTCAGCACCAGCGTTCTCAGCGGCATCGCGCGCCGCCATTGCAGCGGCCACAGGGTCGGTCGGCACAATCGTGCCGAAGTTGCCGGGAAAGACCAGCGTTGGAGCCTCGGGGTTCGTAATCCCGATGACCGCAACCTTCACACCACTGCGGTCGAGGATGACGAAGTCTTCCACACCCGAGAGGTTGTCGTCGCGGTTCTCCAGGTTGGCCGACACGTATTGGAAGGGCTCTCCGGGCTCGGCGCCCGAGGCCGCTATGTCGATCAGGTTCTGGAGCCCGGCGATGCCATCGTCGAAGTTGTGGTTGCCGAAGGTGTCTACGTCGAAGCCCATCATGCGCATCGCCCGTACCGAAGGCTCCTCGTCGAAGAAGCTCGACAGGGGTGGCGCCGCCCCGTAGGCGTCACCGGCAGTGAGGGTGATCGTGTTGGGATTGGCCGCTCGGTCAGCATCCCAATAGGCAGCCAACTCGGCGGCCCCACCGACGTCCCCTCGGCCGTCCTCGGGAAACACGTCGTCATCGAACACGAACAAAGGATCGAGTTGCCCATGCCAGTCTGACACCGTCAGAATCTGGAGCGCGACATCGGCCTCAGCTCGGAAGAAGAACGCCGCCATCTGCCCTCTCGTCATGTTGTCGTCGGGACAGAATTTGTCGTTGGTTGGTGGGTTACAGCCTTTCGTGATCCCGGCCGTTGCCAGACGGTCTATGGCGGATTCGAAGATCGAACTGTCGTCATCACCGAACACGTCGCCGCCTCCGTCGTCTGTCAAGTCATATGCCCGGGAAAAGAAGGCAGCCATTTGACCTCTGGTCACGTTGTCGTCGGGACAGAATTTGTCGTTGGTTGGTGGGTTACAACCCTTGGTTATGCCTGCCTCGGCGATGCGGTTGATCGCGTCCTCGAAGATCGAACCGTCGTCGTCGGTGAAGTGATCCTTGGTCGCTGCGTCAAGGTCGAAAGTCCTATCCAGGAAAGCTGCCATCTGCCCTCTGGTCACGTCGTCGTCGGGACAGAATTTGTCATTGACCGGTGGATTGCAGCCCTTAGTGATCCCCTCGGCATACATCCACTCGATGGCAGTTTCGAAGATGGAATCGTCATCATCGATGAAGGTCCCGCCGGCGCCAGCCGGCGCCGCAAACAGGGCACCTATGAGGGCTACCACGCTCGTCACGATGATCACTCGTACTCGCGCATTTTGCGGTGTGCTCACTTTTCTCCTCCGCTTCGGGGATCGCAGAGATGAGAACCTACTCACTCTGGGTCGAGAGTGCTGCGAAAAGTGTCAGATCCCACAATTGCTCCGAAGGTCACCCTCACCCGACCTGCGAATAGTTCCGACGCCCAAGGTTCTAATCACAGAGCCCCCGCAAAGAACATGGGCATATAGCCGCGACAATGAGAAGTCTTGCCGGGTTCGGGCGACTCCTATATCTCGTCAGATCGAACCCGAAATCCAAACCCTGACCCGAAGCATGCCGAACGACCACGG
>JACZST010000031.1 GCA_022574065.1 Acidobacteriota bacterium | reverse complement strand
AACAGCAGCGCCTCCGGCCACGGGGCCGGCTCCAGGTCGTGCCCGAGGAGGATCTTTCTGATCCGCTCACCCACCGGTGTCCCTCCGGGTTCCCGAACCCGCACCACCGTCTCACCATCTGCTTCGAGGGCGTCGCCGAACCGCGTGGCGACCGTCGACTTGCCGGCACCGTCGATGCCCTCGAAGGCGATGTACTTGCTGCGAGGTTCGGTTGTGGCGGTCACGGCTGCAAGTTAACCAGTGACCAGTTCCCAGTTCCCAGTTCCCACGAAGGACTTGCGACTTGCCACTTGCCAGTTGCCACTTGCCACTTGCGACTACTTCTTCTTCTTCTTCTTGGGCGGCCCCTTGGCTCGGCGTTCGGCAAGAAGCTCCACGGCACGATCCAGGCTGATCGCCTCCACCGTGTCCGCGGTGCGCAACGAGGCATTGGTCTCGCCGTCGGTGACGTACGGTCCGTACCGTCCCGACTTGACCACGATCGGTTTCTCCGAGTTTGGATCATCGCCCAGCTCGCGTAGCGGGGCGGCGGCACGGCGCCCCCGCGTCTTGGGCTGAGCGAGCAGGGTCACTGCGGCGTCCAGATCGATCGAGAAGATCTGCTCCTCGCCCTCGAGCGACCGCGTTTCCGACCCCCATTTGATGTACGGACCGTATCGGCCGTTCTGGCTGGTGATCGGATCGCCGTTGTCGGGATGGTCGCCGACCACCCGCGGCAAACTGAGCAGCCGGAGGGCATCGTCGAGGGTCACCGTCTCCAGCTCCATCGATGCGAACAGCGAAGCGGTTTTTGGCTTGGTCTCGGATTCGGCGTCGCGGTCGCCGACCTGGACGTACGGGCCGTAGCGGCCGACCCTGGCATACACGGGGAGTCGGGTCGCCGGATCGTCGCCGAGTGTCCGGTCCCCAGACGGGGCCTCGAGCAGCTCGATCGCCTTCTCCACCGACAGCTCATCGAGTGCCAGGTCCTCGGGGATCGACGCTCGCTGCTCGCCGCGCACCAGGTAGGGGCCGTACTGGCCGACGCGGGCGACCACCTCTTCGCCTGCTTCGTCGAGCCCAATGGGGAAGGCATTGACCTTGCGGGGATCGATAGCGTCGAGGGCCTGATCTGAGACCAGATCTACCAGACCGGGATGCCCGTTACCGAAGTAGAACCGAGCGAGATACGGCACCTTCTGTTCTTCGCCGTTGGCGATGCGGTCGAGGTCCTCTTCCATGCGGGCGGTGAACTCGTAGTCGACATAGTCCCCGAAATAGTCCTCGAGCAGACCGACGACGGTGAACGCGGTGAGCGTGGGGACCAGCGCAGGTCCCTGCTTGCGTACGTACTCGCGGTCTTGAATGGTTGAGATGATCGAGGCATACGTCGACGGTCGCCCGATCCCAAGCTCTTCGAGTCGTTTGACCAGGCTGGCCTCCGTGTATCGCGGTGGCGGCTTGGTCTCGTGGGAGGTCGCCTCCATCGACACCGCAGCAACCGACTGGCCTTTGACGACGTCGGGGAGCATCGCCTCCTGATCGTCGCGGGTGGCACCAGGATCGTCGATGTCCTCCACGTACGCCTTGAGGAAGCCCGGAAACAGGATCGTGCGTCCGGTCGCCGAGAACATGGTCTCCCGGCCGGACTCGCCGGCGCCGCCGCTCAGCTCGATCCGCAGGCTCTCCCCTTTGGCATCCTTCATCTGACTAGCGGCGGTGCGCTTGAAGATCAGGTCGTAGAGCCTTGCCTCGTCAGACTTGGCTCCGAAGGCACCGGCGATGACCTTGGGATCCTCGAAATCGTCACCGGCGGGGCGGATGGCCTCGTGCGCCTCTTGTGCTCCCTTCGCAGTCTTTCCGTAAAACCTCGGCTTGTCCGGGAGGTACTGATCGCCGTAGCGGCGTGCAACGAGGCGCCGCGCCGCGGTGAGGGCGGTTCCCGATAGGTGTGTCGAATCGGTCCGCATATAGGTGATGTGGCCGGACTCATAGAGCCGTTGTGCAACCGACATGGTGCGCTTGGCACCGAAGCGGAGCTTTCTCCCGGCCTCCTGTTGCAGCGTCGATGTGCGAAACGGTGCATATGGTTTTCGGGTGTACGGTTTGCGCTCAACGCTGCTGACCGCAAAGTCGGCATCGGTGAGCTGGGTAGCCAAGCCGGTGGCATCTTCGGCAGTCAGCACCAGCCGGTCGTCTCTGGGCCGGCCTCCCTCGCCGAAATCCTTACCGGTGGCAACGCGTTCCCCGTCGACGCTGACCAGCGCCGCCGCAAAGTCAGGGATACCGTCGTCGCCCGTCGAGAAGGTGCCGGTGATGCCGGCATACGACGCGGCAACGAAGGCGATGCGCTCCCGCTCGCGGTCCACGATGATGCGGGTCGCCGGCGATTGCACCCGCCCGGCCGACAGGCCCCGCTGCACCTTGCGCCACAACACGGGCGAGACCTCGAATCCAAACAACCGATCGAGAATGCGCCGTGTCTCCTGGGCTTCCACGAGCTCGAGGTCGAGGTCACGGGGGTTCGCCACCGCCTCGTGGATGGCCTCTTCGGTGATCTCGTGGAATACCATCCGGTGCACAGGGACCTTCGGCTTGAGGACCTCGAGCAGGTGCCAGGCGATCGCCTCCCCCTCACGGTCCTCGTCGGTGGCGAGGTACAGAGCATCGGCACCCTTGAGCTCCTTGCGCAGCTTGGTGACCTGCTGTTTCGAGTCGGGCGTCACGATGTACATGGCGGTGAATTCGTTGTCGATGTCGATACCGAACCTCGTCGCCTTCCAGGCGTCCCGCTCGGAGTCGGACACCTGATTGGCCTTGGCCGGGATGTCACGGATGTGCCCGACCGAAGATTCCACGACGAAGTCACTACCGAGGTACCGACCGATGGTGCGGGCCTTGGCAGGGGACTCGACGATGACGAGCTTCTTTGACATATGTGAGGAAATACCTCAGTCGGGGACGGTCTCAACGGACGAGTATGGACCTGCTGTCAAGGAATTGAGTCGCAAGACACAAGTCGCAGGTCACAATTCACGAGTCGCATATCACAAGATGATCGGGGCGTATGCTCGGTTCCATGAGCGATAAAGCCATACCGGAGGAGATCCTCGCGCATTACGAACAGGAAGCCGATGAGGATCTCCGCCTGCGCCGGGGTCTGGGCGAGCTCGAGCTCCTGAGGACCCAGGAGATCATTCGCCGTCACCTTCCCCCTGGATCGGCGCGGATCCTCGACGTCGGAGGCGCCTCAGGCATCCACGCCGAATGGCTGCTCGACGATGGCCACAGCGTCCACCTCGTTGACCCATTGCCCCGGCATGTGGAGCAAGCGACACAGCGGTTGGGGAAGTACGACGGGTTCTCGGCAGAGGTCGGTGATGCCCGCACGCTGAACGCGGCGAACCGCTCCTATGACGCCGTGCTGCTCCTCGGCCCGCTGTATCACCTGACCGAGAGCGCCGACCGTGTGACCGCCTGGTGCGAGGCGCGCAGAGTCGTCAAGGGTCACGGCGTGGTGTTCGGTGCGTCAATCACCAGATACGCGCCGCTGTTCGACGGTCTGACCGGCGGCGCACTCTTCGATTCCACCTTCCGCGCCCTCACCGAGGAGAATCTGTCCACCGGCCAGCATCGGAACCCAACGAGGGCGCCGGGCTGGTTCACTACCGCCTACTTCCACCACCCAGACGAGCTCGCCGAAGAAGTGGCGGGGGCCGGGCTGCGGGTGGTCGAGCTGGTCGGGGTCGAGGGGCTCGCCGCCTGGGTACCGGAGCTCGCCGAACGATGGAAAGATCCGGAGGGGAAAGAGACGATCCTGTTCGCGGCGCGAGCGATCGAATCCGAACCGAGCCTGCGTGGGCTCAGCGCCCACCTGATGGCGGTCGCCACCCCGGGCCACAAACACGGGGCGTAGGCCCGCCCACAAAGGCGTCAATACGAGTCGGGATGAAGAAGGGCCCCTCGTGGTGTTGGACCTCCTGGATCAATCTTCCGGAGGTACCAATGACCGACCGAACCATGATCGACGAGTTTCGGGCGAACGACGGGAAAGTCGGCGATCGGTTCGAGGGATTGCCGCTTCTGTTGTTGCACCACGTGGGCGCCAGGACCGGTCAGGAACGGGTCTCGCTGATGATGTATCAGGCCGTCGACACCGGCTACGCAGTCTTCGCTTCCAGGGGCGGTGCGCCGAGCCACCCTGCCTGGTACCACAACCTGGTCGCCAATCCCGAGGTGACCGTCGAGGTTGGCACCGAAACCATCGAGGTCACTGCCCGCGTGACCAAGAGCGACGAGCGGGAGCCGATCTGGGTCGAGCAGAAGCGGGCTTACCCCTTTTTCGCCGCGTACGAACAGAAAATTGACCGGCAGATCCCGGTCGTCATCCTGGAGCCGCGCACCGGCGATCGTTGACCGGTCGTCTCGACAGAGGTGGAGCCATTTTTCCCGCTCTTGCCGCTCCGCGGCGGGCCGCTCCGGCCACGGCTCCGCAAATGGCTTCGCCGACAAAGACCAGATCGCGTTCTACTTGCGGAGCCTCTAGGCGAAACCGCTCAGGAGTCGATCCACCACCTGACCCCAGGTGAAGCTGTCCTCTACGAAGCGGCGGCCGGCAGCCCCCATTCCCCGAGCTCGCTGCGGATCGCCGAACAAGATGTCCAGACCCTCGACGATGTCGTCCACGGAGCGCACAACGAATCCGGATTCGCCGGGAAGCACCGTCTCCGATGAGCCTCCGGAGTCCCCCGCCAACACCGGGAGTCCGGTCGCCGCCGCCTCGAGGAAAACAAGACCGAGCCCCTCCACCTCGAGACTGCCCCAGCGAGACGCACAGGGCATGCAAAACACATCCATCGACCGGTACAGGCCGGGCAGCTCGCTCCACGGTGGATCCACGATGAAGCGCGCCCGCACCCCAAGCCGATCGGCGAGCCGGCGGAGTTTGGCTTCCTTCCTGCCTTTGCCGACGACGAGCACCTCGGCAGGGCGATCCAACCGCGCCACCGCTTCGAGCAACCGATGCTGGCCCTTGCGAGGGATGAACCGGCTGACACAGCCGACCACAGGGGCTTCGTTGCGACCGTCGGGCGGAGGGACGAACACATCGACGTCCACGCCGGCGCCGAGGTACACGACGTCCTTGCCGGTGAGCCGTGCCACCCGATCTGCGGTAAAGCGGCTCACCGCAAACCGCACCTCGGCGTCTCCCAGAGCCTTGGCAATCGCCTGCCGAAACCCGGGCGCCGCTGCAGGGAGCGTGACCTCGGCGCCGTGGGCCAGCACCGCGTACGGAGCCCGGAGGCGGTCGCGGAGGCGGGGACCGAGATAGGGGAGCGGGTATGGGGCACCAAACAAAACCACATCAGGCGCAAACTGCTCGGCACGCTCGAAGATCCAATCCCCGGTCGCTCTCGTCGGCCACATGAAGGCCGCCTGGTGCCGGCTCACACGACCAGCGTCATCGGTGCTCTCAGCGGCCGGTGCTATGACGTGAACCGGGTCCGGCCAGGAGGCGACGACGTTGCCAAGGTATTGCTGGATGCCGCCCGGTTGTGGCGGGTAGTCGTTGGTGATGACAAGAAGCCGCATGTCACAACTCGAGATGCGGTGCGACGTTGTAGGACACGAGGCGTGTCCGCCGCGGGCCGATGACCATTTCCGCATGAGCGGTGTTGCGCAGCACCGGAAGGGCGTCCCTCTCCGCGAAGGAAACACCAAGGACCCCGGCTACATAGGCTCTGGCTACACCCCCGTGGGTGAAGATGCCGATGGAGCGTGCATCGGTCTCCTCGATCACCTCGTCGATGGCGGCGGCGAGGCGTTGTCCAGCCTCGGCGAAGGTCTCGCCGGTCCGCCCGCGCGGCTCGTCGAGACCGGATCGGTAGATACGCTCGAAGTGCTCCGGGTCGGCCGCCTCCGCCTCGGCACTGGTCATCCCCTCCCACTCGCCGAAGTGCATCTCCTTGAGGGCGTCGTCGACGGTGACCGGTCTGCCCTGGGCATCGGCGACCGGAGCCGCCGTTTGGTGAGCCCGCGACAAGGGAGAGCTGACGATGGCGTCGAGCGGCAATGCTGTTGCCGCCAGATCGGAGGCTTGCCGCCTCCCGGTCTCTGTGAGCGGGCTCTCACGATGCCCGTGCCATCGACGTTCGACGTTGGCCACCGTTTCGCCATGCCGGTAGAGCATCACGCTGCGGCCCTCGGCGCGAGCTACATCTCCGCCGAGGTGAGTTGCGTCGCTGTAGGTGAACACTTGGGGTCGTTGACCGTCGTCGAGCACGACGGTCGTCGCAGACGTATTGGCCGGCAGCGCCAGCGCCCCGGGATCTGCCCCGAGGATGAGAGCGATCAGCGAGTGGATCAGACCACCGTGGGTGACGACCATCGCCTCGTCGCCGTCGTCGAGGCGAAGAACTACACCAGCGAGCGCCTCTTCGATCCTCGCCGCGAATTCGGACTGCGATTCTCCGCCTTCCGGCCGAAAGTCCTCCCCGGAGCGCAATGCCACCAAGCCGCCGGGGAACCTCTGCTCGATCTCGTCGGAGCGCAATCCCTCCCACTCACCGAAGTGAAACTCCCGCCATCGTGGATCGGGCTCGGCAGACCCGAGGGCAGCTGCGGTCGCCTTGGCTCTGCCCAGGTCCGAAGTGATCAGAAGCGAAGGTGCATCGGGCTTGAAGCGCGCGGCAAACTTGACGAGCTGAGCGTGGCCGCGGTCGCTCAACTCGGAATCGGAGTGGCCCTGCCATCCTCCGTGCACGTTGGCTGCGGTTTCGGCGTGCCGGATCAGCGTGATACGACGAGTCATGAGTCTTGAGTCAGTATCGCCGTAATTCGAAATTCGTAATACGTAATACGCATTACGTAATACGTTCCCTAGAACAGGCCATTGCTGACGAAGGCCGAGGAGAAGATCAACGAGACGATCATCATCACCTTGATGACGATGTTCATCGATGGTCCGGTGGTGTCCTTGAATGGATCTCCGACGGTGTCTCCGACGATCGCCGCCTTGTGCGCCTCGGATCCCTTGCCGCCGAAGGCGCCGGCTTCGACGAACTTCTTGGCGTTATCCCACATACCACCGGCGTTCGCCATGTAGATGGCTAGCAGGAAACCCGACACCAGCGCTCCTGCCAGCACACCGCCGAGCATCTCAATGCTGATGAACCCGACAACCAGCGGCAGCGCCACCGCCATAGTGCCGGGGATGACCATCTCCCGCAGCGATGACCTGGTTGCGATGTCGATGACCTTGTCGTAATCGGGCAGGGCGTCCGGGTCTCCTTCCCTCAGCCCGGGGATCTCTCGGAATTGGCGGCGAACCTCTTCGATGATCTGCACCGCGGACCTCCCCACTGCCTGGATGGTCTGAGCCCCGAACAGGTAGGGGAACATTCCTCCGATGAACAGCCCCACGATGACCCAGATGTTGAGGAGGTCGAGGCTTTCGATCATTGGTTCGCCTGCCTTCTCCAGCTCGACATTGACCGCCCGGAAGAAGGTGAAGAACAGGGCAAGGGCAGTAACCGCAGCCGAGCCGATGGCAAACCCCTTGGCGACGGCCGCGGTGGTGTTGCCAAGGGCATCGAGCTCGTCGGTGGCGTCGCGCACCTCGGGGGCAAGATGGGCCATCTCGGCGATGCCGCCGGCGTTGTCGGCGATCGGCCCGTACGCATCGACCGACACCGTGATACCCAGAGTTGCCAGCACTCCGATGGCAGCAATGGCGACGCCGTAGATGCCACCGTCATCGACCGCCAGTTCACCCGCCCAGAATGCGGCGCCCATGCCGGCGGCGACAACCATGACGGAGTACGCCGCCGACCTCATCCCTTCCGACACCCCGGACAGGATCACCGTCGCCGCACCGGTCTGGGCCTGGCGGGCAACCTCTTTGACCACTTTGTACTGGTCCGAGGTGAACCACATCGAGATTCTCCCGATCGCCACCCCCACGATGAGGCCGACGAGGACCGCCCCGAAGAAGCCCCATGGGTTCTTTACTCCATCGACATCGTTGAACAACGCCGGCGTCAGGATGGCAATACCGAGGATGGTCAACCCGGTCGCAACCCATGTTCCCCGTTCGAGGGTGGCACCGAGGCTGGCCTTTCCTGGGCGGACCAGGAACGAGCCGATGATCGAGGCGAGCATCCCGATGGCGGCGATCGCCAGCGGATAGAACACGGTTTGCAAGGTAAAAGCAGCGCCCGCCACCCCGAAAACGATGACGGCGTACGTGATCGGGGCCACCAGGGAGCCCATATAGGACTCGAAGAGGTCAGCGCCCATGCCGGCGACGTCCCCGACGTTGTCGCCAACGTTGTCTGCGATCACCGCCGGGTTACGCGGATCATCCTCAGGAATGCCTGCCTCGACCTTGCCAACCAAGTCCGCCCCGACATCGGCGGCCTTGGTGTAAATGCCACCACCGATGCGCGCGAACAGGGCGATCGACGAAGCGCCGAGCCCGATTGCGGTAACGATCGTCACCCAGTCGTCGCGGTCGAGCACATTGCGGAAGAACCAGATGCCGAGCGAGAACCCGAGCAGGCCGAGACCGGCGACGGTGAAGCCCATCACCGCCCCACCCCGGAACGCCACGGAGAGGGCTTGGGCAACGCCGCCTTGCCGCGCCGCCTCCGCGGTACGGGCATTGGCGGCGGTCGCGATCCGCATCCCGATGAAACCTGCCAGCGCGGACAGGAACGCTCCAAACACATAGGCCACAGCGCCCCACGGCCAGCCCCACGGGAGGAAGATGACCAGCAGAACCGCCAGGAAAGCGACGAAGACCGCGATGGCAAGGTACTCGCGGCGCAGAAACGCCATCGCACCCTTGCGAATAACGCTCATCAGCCGAACCATTTCCTCGTTTCCCGGGTCGGCGGACAACACCTGTGATGCGTAGAAGGCGGCGACGGCGAGGCCCAGAACTCCCATGGCCATTGAGATATAGAGCCAGAGCTCAGGGTTCACGGTTGCTCCCGATCAACGTGCGGTGAAATCGGCGGGAGTATAGGGATATCGACCGTGAGACTCCCTGGGCCCGCTTCGCTCGCCGTATTACGCATCACGTATCACGTATCGCGGCGTCGCAACTCTTCAGGTCAGGCAACAGCTGCCGGTGGCTGGTGGCCGGTCGATACCAGAGCTCTTAACATCGGCCGCCGTGACCACGCCTGCCAACCATCGGGCCGCGGCTGTCGGCTTTGCCGCGATGGCGATCATCGCATCGGCGTGCGCCTCGACGGCTGCCGATACCACAACAACGTCGACCACTGTGGAACCTTCGACTACCACCACGGCAACGACGTTGGCCGAGACTACGACCACCGCGCCGCTTGAGACCGTCGCGGTCAGCGCGGTCGGTGAGGACATCCCCGAGGAACTCCTGGTCGCCCTCGGTGACACCCTGTCGTGGCGGGTCGACCAGCGAAATACCACGCCGCCGATACCGGAGGGTCTTGCCGCACCACTCCTCGAGTTGGACCTAGACATACCGGACACCTTGGTGGTGACCGCAAACGTCGTCGATCTGGAAGGAGGCTCGGTTGCCATCCTCGTCGGCCCAACGGGCGACGTCTACGCCGCAGCCGACGAGGGCACCGGGTGGCAGATCGTCGGCGTCGACGCGGCAAAAGGTGGCGCCTGGTTTGGTGGTGAGCCCCGACTCGTCCTCGTCCTCGGTTCCGATGCGAGGCCCGGACAGAACCAGCAGCGCTATCGAGCCGACAGCGTCCATCTGCTGGCGGCTAGAGCTTCCGACGGTACCGGCACCATTCTCGGCTTCCCCCGTGACAGCTACGTCCCCTCGCCCTTCGGATCGATGAAGCTGTCCTCGGTGATGTCAGGGCGTGGCCCCGAGGTGATAACCGATGTCGTCGGCGACGAGTGGGATCTCCCTATCGAGGGATACGTTGTCACCGGGTTCAAAGGATTCGAGGGCTTGATGGCCAGCCTGGGCAACCTTCCCATCGACCTACCCCGGTCGATCCCAGCCCAGCCGTGGTGGCCTGCCTTCAGGGCAGGAGCGCAGACGCTGTCCCCTCAGCGGGTGCTGGAATACTCCAGAACGCGCAAGGGCGTGCCGGGCGGCGACTTCACTCGGTCGGGGAACCAGGGCGTGGTGATGTTGGCGATGCTTCGACTCATCCAGACCAGCGATGTGCTGGCGGCACCTACCTTCCTGACCATCTTGGAAGACCACGCCTGGACCGACCTGTCACCAACGGCACAGATCCAGCTTGCAGCGACCGCCTTCACTCTCGACCCCGATCGTGTCGAGAACGTGGTGCTCCCCGGGAAGCTCGGGACCGCAGGCGGAGGATCGGTGGTGTTCCTCGGCGACGATGCCGACGCCATGATCGCCGATCTCGCCGACGACGGCCTGCTGAATCGATAGTCACAATTCGCCGGCCCGACTTGGCGTTGTAGTGGATTCTGTCGTATTGGTCGGTGTGTGTATCTCGATGCTGCTGGGCTGCATTGAGGGTTCTAGAGGACGTCGAGGTATTCGAAGATCGCATTGGCGAACTCGACGCGTCGGTGCCCGTCGTTTCCTACCCTCTTGGGGGAGGTGGCAGCGGCGGAGCGGCTGACGGAGGGGGCTCTTGCGGTACTCCCCCAAGAAGAAGCCCCCCTCCCCGCCTTCGGCGGTACTCCCCCCAAGAGGGGGAGAAACAGGGGGAGAAACGACTCGCGACTCGTCGCTCGAAGCTAACGCAGCGAATGAACCGCGACCTCACGGGTCGAGCAAGGCCAGGGGATTGAACTCTGCGGTGCTACGAGCCTGCACGGTGACTTCCATCCCACCTATCAGGTGGACGTCGCGCTCGACCACAACCTCGACGGTTCGCTGCCGCCACGACCGATCCGTCTGGCACCGGCAGACGACGACCGAACCGCCGTTCATGGCGGCAAAGCGAGCCGCTTCCTGCAAGGGGCCGTCGGTGGCGCCGAACGGTCGGAACGTCACCGGGGCCGCGGCAAGGGCCGCGGCATCGGCAGCCGCCGCTGCCTGGTACTTGCCAGCGATGATCAAACCAACGTCGGCAATGCCGACGGCGAGCAGCATGGTCAGACCGGCGACCGCAAGCAGTAGAGGAGCGGCCGCTCCGCGATCACCACTCACCGCTCCACGCGCATCGTCGCACTCGCCGTCAGATCGATCGAAAAGCCTCCGAGCAGCGGAGCAGCAACCCGGTACGGCATCACCACGCGAACCCGGGCCGGTTGCCCGACGACGTGTGGCCGCCTCACCGACACACGGGCCGTCGATCCGGCATCGCCAAGGGCGGCCCTGGCGGCACGAACCGCGGCTGCTGGATCGGGGGTCGCCGCCGCCTCACGAGCACCTTCACGGGCGGCGCCGATGACCATGAGCTGACCCCGCGCCACCAGGGCGACCTCGACCACGCCGAGGAGCAGCAGCAGAACGAGTGGAACCACCAGGGCGAACTCCACGACGGCACTCCCCCGGTCGATCACCCGAGAGGCGTGCCGTTTGCGATGGAAGTGACCTTCCTGATCACTGCGCTGAAGAACTCGGGCAGCACCCCCGAGGTTGTGGCCCACACAATCAGGGTGAGGGCAACGGCGGCGGCCGCCAGCATGACGAGGGCATATTCGGCGGTTGCTTGGCCGAGCTGATCATCGCGAAGTCGATGCATGTGCTTTCTCCTATCCGGCGTCCCGGCCGGTGCGGCGGGAAGTCAGAAACGAAGCCGTTCCAGCCCGGCGAGAAACGCCGGCCCGACGGTGAGAAGGAGGAACCCGGGGAGGATGAGGAGCGCCAATGGAAAGAGAAGCTTTACGGGAAGCCGCTGCACCCGCTCGGTCGCCGCGGCACGCCGGTCTCGGCGCAAGCTCATCGCATAACCATCGACCGACGCCAACAGCGGCGCACCGGTTAGGAGAGCGCGGTCGGCGAGGGCGAACAGGCCGGTCGCCGGCCCGGCGTCACCGCGTGCCTCCGGGGTCCTGAGCGCCCGGCGCACCTGATCGCGCCCGGGTCCGGATGCGTGCTGGGCCGCGGCCTCGAGCGAGGCCGGAAAGCTCAGCCCGGCGCTCAGCCCGAGCGCGGTGAGCTCCGCAAGCAGCACGTCGTCTTCTTGCTCCGACCGTGTGATGCGGGAACCAAGACGCGACCCCAACTTCCGAAGCTCGGCGAACACTCGCCGGTCGCCCAGGGCCCAAGCTATCGGAAGGGCGAGGAGGATCATCGCGAGGCTTTCCTGAGGATGAGTGCGACTACGGCAAGGCCGGCGACCTCAAGGGCGAGACCGAGACCGATGACGAAGAACCCGGCGTCCCCGGCGCTACGCAGCGAGCCGAAGCCTCCGCCTCCCAGTAGCAGGCCGGTGAACACAAGCGGCGCCAGCCCGACGACCCATGCGCTGAACCGTGCCTGCGCGGTTGCCACCGCCTTCTCTCGCTCCAGCTCGGCAACCTCGGTGGCCCGATCGGCCAAGCCTTCGAACACCGCAGCGG
>JACZST010000030.1 GCA_022574065.1 Acidobacteriota bacterium | reverse complement strand
TGTGGGAGTGGCCTTGTCGACCTCGGCCGGCGCGTCGAATCTCGGTGAGGAGAGGATGGCCACAGGTATTCTGCCCCGACTTTTCGTGTTGATGCTGTTGGGGAAGCTGTGAGGCTTGATGTCGAGGCCCACCGTGATCATCTGGTTGGCAAGCGACTCCTGGTAGGCGATCTCGTTGGCCAGCACCTTCTTGTTGCGGGGCCCTAGCGGAACCTGACCGAGTCGTCCCCCGTACATCCACTCGCTCGTGGTCATGGTGGCGATCACGACCCCACTCCCATACGGGTATTCGATCATCACCGGTCGACCCGCCGCGTTGATGAGGATGACCGTGGTGCCTATCGGCAGCATTCTGAAGTAGCCGTGGGTGGAAGCGTTCCAACGATCCAGATCGACGAACTGCGCGGTGTCGATGATCGCCCCGCAGTTGCCGCTCGGGCAGGGAGCAGTCCCCGTGACGATGGGGTGGCCGGCGGCTGCGATGGTGAGGCCTTCTGAATCCTGGAACACGTGTTGAACGCCCCCCACGAATACGTCGCCGTCCCAGTTGCCTCCGGCGCCGGCGCCAGAGGCGTGATCAGCGAGGTTCGCCGACAGCACGCCGCCGCTCAGGACCCAGGCGTCGAGGTTCTGATCGATCACACCCGCTGGGAACAGGTTTTCGTAGAAAGCCGGGTTCTGCGCCGATGGGATGATGATGTCACCGAACGGGGCGAGGTTCGCCGCGGCAACCTCGTTCGAATGGATCGCACACCAGCTCGTCCCTCCGGCGATCAACTCGGTGACGACGTTGCCCCGCGCATCGTCCGGCGCAAACCATTCGACGGTGTCCTGGATGACCAGGACCGTCTCGCCGCCCTGGCAGGGTGCATGCGACTGGTGGAGGATGGGTCCGGAAGAAGATTGACCGTCGTAGGTCGAATCGGAAGCGTCGTCCGCGGCCGCGGCGGCACCCGCCAGCATCATCGATATGACCACGACCAAGTAAGGGATCGACTTTCGCACGGCCCCGTCCTTTCTCGATGAGCCACGTTGCCTCGGGCGGGATGCCCGCCTTCGGCAACGCTCTGTTTCGGTTAGCCTCCGGCCTGAACTTCCCAAGTGAGCGGTACTGCCGTAACCGACTCACTCTTGGCGGTCGACGCCGACGCGAGCTCGACCGTGATCCGATAAGAACGGTCCACCGGGTTACCGATGCCGAGCCCGGTCGGCGTCCACGACCCGTACCCGGTGGCGTAGTCGACGGCGAACGTCGACAGCGGCTCATCGGCAACGACAATGGTGGAAGAAATGAAGCCCGAACAGTGCGGGTACGTTGTCGGGTCGGTCACCGTGCCCACCGGGCTGAAGGCGCCGACACTCCCATCCTCAACCGTGATGAGGAGATCGTCGGCGAGGGTCGCCGAGTCGATCCACGTGGCGGGAATGTAGAAGTTCACGCCATTGGTGACACGACCGTTGGGGCCTTCGTACGACACCTCGACACAGTGGTCGACCTGGTCGCCTGGGAGCATGCCGGCAACGTCGAACATGATCGTGCCGGTGTCATCGTCGTAGAGAATTATGTCGGCGGTGGCGAACGCATTGCCGGTGTTATCGGTCGTGTCGCTGAACACGGCACCAGTTCCGGCGATAGTGAGCACTGCGATCATCGCCACCGCCATCGCGATGGCGACGGAGCGGCTGGCGATCGCCATGACGGAAGGGGGGCGTGGCACGTTGATTTTTCCCGTTGTTTTCGATATGTGCCTGTTATCGGAAAGCGGTCTTATTCGATTGAACGGCGCGGGGGAGTGATTCTCCCGAGTCGAGTGGACTAGTCACCGGCGAATTCCCTTGCTGACATTGAGCTGTCGCGCCACGAACGGGAGGTTACGGCGACCACGCAGCGTGGTATTGAACCCGATCCCGTCCCCGAGGTGGCGGTTGGGTGCGCTCCTTCTTCAGACCGATTTCACAAGGACTCACTACCTCGATTCGGTGACCGATTCACGTGATCTGCCACTTGACGCCACAGCCAATGCCACACGTGCAACCCACGGATTCGCGTGGTTACGGCGTCAAAGGGGTCAGCGAGGGCCGCGGTCGGGGCCGCATCAATCGAAGGATTTAGCGGCGGCGGTGAGGTTGGCGAGTTTGGATTTCGCGGCTACCAGGTCCAACATCCCGAGTCCGCAATCAGGTGCCGCCACCAGGCGCTCGGGGTCGATGTGCGAGAGGGCTTCATCGAGGCGTTGGCGTATCTCTTCGGTCGATTCAACGCGAGTCTTCGCTATGGCGATGAGGCCAAGGATGACCGTACTCCGCTCAAACAGATCCAATAGACCAAGATCGACCGGGCGGTGTGCATCCTCTATGGAAATGGCATCGACCGACGCCAGGTCGAGCGCCTCGGCGAGTTCGAAGTAGGCGGCGGGGTCGGCCTTGAAGACGTCCTCGGCTGGTTGATCGAGGTGACGCGGATACCCGCAGCAGAGGTGAACGATCCGTTGTACATCCTTGGGCACGCCTGCGAAGCAGCGTTCGAGATTGTCGATCCCGAACGCGAGCGCCTCCTTGGTCTTGCGAGCGAATACCGGTTCGTCCACCTGGATGTGGCGACACCCCCCCGCGGCCAGCGCGAGGATCTCAACGTTGAGGGCGTCGGCCAGGTCGCGGTTGAGTCGTTGCGGGTCTCCGTAGTGCTCGTCGGCGACGGTGTCGGCGATGGTCATCGGGCCCGGGACGGTGATCTTGATCGGTTGCGATGAGTACGACTGAGCGATCTTGTAGTCGGAGGGAAGGAATCTCTCCTTGGGAAGGACCCGGTCGATGATTGTCGGCACCTCGCGTTCCCACGCCCCGCTCCGAATCTCGCGAAGCTGGAGGCGCTCGAAATCCACTCCGCTGAGGTGACGTAGGTGATAGAAAATGTAATGCTCTCGACGCATCTCTCCATCGGTGGGCACGTCCACGCCAGCCTCGATCTGCGCCATCACCGCTGCTTTGGTGGCCATCGCAAACCGAGCTTCCAGGTCCCGGCTGTCGAAGTCGGCACCGTCGAACGGCGGCGAAGAAGGCCGCTGCGACCAGTCGCCAACCGGCACGTAGTCCGGCTTCGGAAAAGATCCGATGGTCGTCGTGACAACCTTGGTCACGATCTCGATACACCACAAGCAACGCCCCCGGTGCATTTCCGGGATGCGGAGGCCTGGCTGCCGGTTATCGGGGCGAGTGTCGGTTGCATCTGCTCAACCACGATGTGTTGCGTTCGGAGCACGGGGCAACCTTAGGGTGTGAACGCTCGCCCGGAAACGCCCGCCCTACTGGAGCTTTCCGCTCGGTTCGGTAGGCAAATATGGAGTATGATGTTCCAATGGTGGCATCTGAAGACGAGCCGACCGACCGTCCAATCCCGAGTGAGGACGACGACAAGTTTGCGCCCGGAGCTGCCCGGTCTAGTGACGGGGCCGATACGTCCGCGGCCAAGCGGCCCTGGCTGTCGATCGGCCGGCGATTGATCCAAGGCATACCGGGTCTCAAGGTGAAGCGACCCTGACCTGAGGGTCACTCGCTGCGCTCGCTCCCGAGGTCACTTGCTGCGCTCGCTTCCGTATTACGTATCACGTATCACGAACGCCACGGCTTTGATGAAAAACCACAGAAGCGAACCTGACAGCTTCATGCCCCCAAAATGAGCCTGCTGCGAAACCCTCCCGAGACGCACTTCGCCGATACCGGCGAGGGGTTCGTCGCCTATCAGACCTTCGGGCAGGGGCGCGACCTGCTGTTCTTCACCGACATCAACTCCAATGTCGAGGTGATGTGGGAGTATCCGGCGGTCGCCCAGTACTTCGATCGCCTGTCCTCGTTTACTCGGGTGACCTATTTCGACAGCCGCGGCACGGGTGTGTCAGATCCGATTCCCTACGACGTCATCAGTATCGACAACTGGATGGACGACGGCCGTGCCGTCATGGATGCTGCGGGAATCGAGCGGGCCGCCTTGCTCGGCGATGTCGAAGGGGGACCCACCGCCATGCTTTTTGCCGCCACCTACCCGGACCGGGTGTCGGCATTGGTGTTGACCAACGCCTTTGCTCGCTGGACCCGCGCCGAGGACTACGCCTTTGGTATGCCGGCGGCCACCCTCGACAACCTGATGATCTGGCTCAAGCAGAACGTCGGCAAGCCCGGATTCTTCGACGTCGTCCTGCCCAGCTATGCCGATGATGACGCAACGAAAAAGTGGCTCGCCCACTTTCAGCGAACCGCCGTTCCGCCCGGAGTCTTCGAGATGGCGTTCAACTGGTATTCACAGGTGGATCTGCGACCGATCCTGGCCAGCATCAAGGTGCCCACCCTGATCATCACCCGCAGGGATGCGACCTATCACCGGCCGGAGCATGGCGAATATCTCGCCGAGCACATTCCTGATGCCAAACTGGTCGAACTGCCGGGCGCCGACACCTCGCCGTACTTCTTGGCCGATCCCGAACCTGTCCTCGACGAGATAGAGGAGTTCCTCACCGGAGTGCGAGCCAGACCGGTCTCCGACCGTACGCTGGCCACGGTCATGTTCACCGACATCGTCGACTCCACCGGCCACGCCGTCCGGCTCGGCGACGAGCGGTGGTTGAACCTGCTGGGCGACCACAACCGGCTCACCCGCGACTACCTCCACCGGTATCGCGGCATCGAACGAGACACTTCGGGCGACGGCTTTCTGGCCACCTTTGATGGTCCGACCCGAGCGGTCACCTGCGCCGCAGAGCTGCAACGCACCATGCCCGACTTGGGGATCCAGATCCGCGCCGGGCTCCACACGGGAGAGGTCGAGCTCACCGGCGACGACATCGGGGGACTTGCCGTCCACATCGCCGCCCGCGTCATCGATGCAGAACCGGGCAGCGGCGTCATGGTGTCGAGCACCGTGAAGGACCTCGTCGTCGGGTCCGGTATCGAGTTCGAGGACCGAGGCTCCCACCGGCTCAAGGGCGTCCCCGACGAATGGCACCTGTACGCGGTGAGCGGCCTGCCCTAGGTCACTCGCTGCGCTCGCTTACGTAGTCATGCCCCCTCGTATTCCCTTGCAATCGCCATCTCTCTGCGGTATTTGGCCCAGTCGGAGACCTTCGTCGACCACAGCGCGTCGGTGATGAGCTGGAAGACACCGAGCCCCACCAGCACGATAACGGTCCAGGTGGGGACACCGGCGATCAGTGCGGAGGGGAGGAGCAGAAACGGGATCGACTTGGTCACGATGGCTCCCGAGGCATGCATCCACGCCCGTGACCGGGCCGGCGACCGCAGATAGCTGGCGTAGTCGGTCTTCACCCCGGGCTGGGGGGGTTTGAACCCGGCGAACCAGGTGGTGAACCGGATCCCGACCACCGACCCGACCGCGAGGTGCGCCAGCCCGTGGGTCGCCACCAGCAACCCGCCGGTACCGAGGAGAAACCAGACTCCATTCCATGGCGCGGCGGTGCCGTAGGCCAGTCCGATGAGCACTAGCGCGACGACGGCGCCGAGGATCGCAGCCAGGGTTCCGGGCCACAGCGGTATCAGGATCGGGACCCAAGATCGGAAGGCTGCCTGGTCGATGGCACCGATGCGGTCGGCGTAACGGTCGACCAGCGAGCGATCACTTTTGACGGTCGCTACCGCCCTCCAGAAGCCTGTTCCGCGCAGCACCACCCGCCCAGTGGTATCGAGCGCCGCCTCGGCGCCATCGAGAGCGGCATCGATCTCGGTAGACGGCATCGGATCGTTCATGTCCCGAGCCTACCGAGCCCACCAATCACCCAAATGGTCGCCGATCGCTTGCCTCCACCGATTGGTCATGGCGCCCACCGGGTCGACGCAGTCGGCAAAGTCTTCCCACAGCAGCGGTTCCTCCACCCATACCCGCAGCGACGGACGGCGCACCGCCTCGAAGGACGGGCTCAGCAGCCGCTCGGTCCCATGAACGGCGACCGGCAGCAGCGGGGCACCGGTCATCCACGCCAGCCAGGCGGCACCGCGCTTCGGCTCGGTCTCCCCCCAATATGTCTCCCGCCTGCCCTCCGGGAAGAACCCGACGGCTCCCCCTGCGGCGACGTGCCCGATGGCCTCCCGGAGCGGTCCCAGAGGCGCACCGTCCCGGTCGGTGGGAATGGCTCCGAAAAACAAGGTGAACCGATCGAAGAGCGCCCCTCTCCCGAAGAGCTCATCGAGGGCGATGAATCGGATATCCCTGCCGACCGCAATCGTCACCACCGGCGGGTCGATATGGGAGAGGTGATTGGCGGCGACCACCACACCACCCTCACTCGGCACATGCTCGGTACCGGTGACCTCGAGATCCAGAAAGACCCTGGCGGCGAGCCGCAGCGGCGGTATGCCCACCTTGGTCACCCAGGCGGCGCGCCGATAATGGTGGTCAGGCATCGGTGGACAGTTGTGAAAACAGGTTGGCAAACGCCAGCTGCGGGCGCTGGTTGGCGGCGAGGGCGTCGATGGCGTCGAGAACCAGCCCGGCGTTGGCAACAGCGCGCCGCGGCGAGATCGACGACAGCGCCGCCACCGGTATGTCGGCATTGCGAACCGGGCTCGCAAACTGGGCGGCGGCGACATCCCGATAATACGAGGCGAGGATCTCGAGCCCGGTGACGTGCAGCGAGTCCGTTGCTCGCTTCAACTCGCGGGTCTGGCGATCCTTCAGCGAGCGAGGAGCATCCTCGCCGAGCAGTTCGCGCTCCTCGTCTTGACGCTTCTTCAGCGCAGCAAGCAACGGCTCGGTCGCCTCCATCGCCTCTTCAGCAAGGCGAAATGCTACCCCTGGAAACTCACCGAGCCGCATCGGGACGCCAAGCCAGAGCCTTCGGAAAGCGGCAACCTCCGGCTCGGTGGCCAGCGCAACCGCCAATCCGGGCCGGCCTCCGGCGATCCGTGCAACCTCGGCCGCGGCGCCAGCATCGATCCCGACGCGGCTGAGACCCTCAGCAAGTTCGGCATCGCCCACCCGACCGAACACCACCGTTCGACAACGACTGGCCACGGTGTCCGGGAGTTGATCCTCAGTCTCGGCGACGATGATGAACAGGGTGGAAGGCGCCGGCTCCTCGAGGGTCTTGAGGAGTGCGTTGGCAGCTCCGTCGCTCATCATCCCGCCCTCCTCCAGCAAGAACACCTTCCTGTTCGCTTCCAGCGGGGTCCGCGCCGCCTGAGCCACCATCTGGCGAGCCTGGTCGACCGTGATCGACGCCCGCCCTTCCGGCTCGACGAGGACGAGGTCGGGGTGACGGCCACCGACGGCCCTGGCGAAGCACGCCTCGTCGTCGCCGCACAGAAGGGCGGCGGCGAATCGCCGTGCCACGGTCGACTTCCCCACGTTGGACGGGCCCACGAACAGGTAACCGTGCGATGGGTTGTCTATCTCGCTGGTGAGCATCTCGGTCACCGAGCCGTGGCCTACGATGCCGGAAAACGTCTCCATCACCGAGTACCCAGCGCGGCGATGACGGCATCCACCACCGTATCGAGTTCGCCGTTGGCGTCGATGACGAGAAACCGGTCGTGCTCGGCGATGGCGATCTTGGCGAAGGCTTCGCCGACCGCCCGCTGAAAGTCGACGCCCTCTGCGCCGATCCGGTCCGGGTCGTGTTGTCTGGCGAGCGCGGTCTCCGGATCGACCTGGAGCAGGACGACGACGTCTGGCCACACTTCCCCAAGGCCGGCTTCGTTGACCCGGCGCACCGTCTCGATGCCGAGACCGCGTCCTCCGCCCTGGTACGCAAGCGACGAGTACACCGACCGGTCCCCGATCACCCACGCTCCGGAGGCAAGCGCCGGTGCGATGACGTCGGCGGCGAGTTGTGCACGAGCCGCGGCGAACAGCAGCGCCTCCGGCCACGGGGCCGGCTCCAGATCGTGCCCGAGGAGGATCTTCCTGATCCGCTCACCCACCGGTGTCCCCCCGGGCTCCCGAACCCGCACCACCGTCTCACCATCTGCCTCGAGGGCATCGCCGAACCGCATGGCGACCGTCGACTTGCCGGCACCATCGATGCCCTCAAAGGCGATGTACTTGCTGCGAGGTCCGGTCGTGGCGGTCACGCCTGCAAGTTAACCAGTGACCAGTTCCCAGTTCCCAGTTCCAACGAAGGACTTGCGACTCGCGACTTGGTTTGGCTCTGGGGTAAGGTTCCAGCCGCTTCATCGGTGGCTGCCGCTGACGCACGATTGGAGATTCGTATGCCTCATCTGGCCGTGCTCGGACCAATCTTTGCTCAGGCCGATGGAGGGAGCAGCGCGTTCACTTTCCTGCTCCCGCTGGCCATCCTCGGTGTGCTGTTCTACGTCATGGTCATGCTGCCCCGTCGCCGGCAGGCGAAGAAGGCACGGGAGTTGCTCTCCGCCATCACCGTGGGTGACGATATCCGCACCATCGGTGGCATCTACGGGCGTGTGCGTTCCCAGGACGACGACAGCTACACGGTCGATATCGGTGGCGGCAACACGATGCGCATCTCCAAGCGGGCCGTCGCAGAGCGGATCGAGGAAGACCAGGAGTGAGCCGCCGCCGGATGCTCGTCACCCTGGTGCTGACCCTCGCTATTGCATGGGGATCGCTTGCCGCCATGCTGGCGGCTGGGTGGGAGGCCAAACTCGGCCTCGACCTGCAGGGTGGGTTTGCCGTCGTCCTGGTGGCGCCGGAGGGCACGCCCGCGGGCACTCTGGAAACCGCCGTCGAGGTGATGAGACGCAGGATCGAGGGTCTGGGCAGCGTCCAGGAACCCGAGATCTCGGTGCAGGGCGATCGGTCGATCGTCGTACAGCTCCCCGGGGTAGAGGATCGAGAGCGCGCCCTACGAGCCGTGGGGACGACCGGCGAGATGTCCTTTCGCGCCGTCATCGACGTGGTGGCGGAGAGCCCCTTTTTTTCGAACCCCGATGGGGAACATCCGCCGAATATCAATCCAGAAACCGGCCTCTCGGATCCTGACGATGTCGACGAGATCGGATACCTGCTGGCGACAGAAAGTCTCGGGATCTATGTGGTCGGCCCAGCTTTTCTCACCGGAGTCGACATGAAGGGTGGCCAAGCGCAGTTCAGCGGCCGATCGGGCCAAGGCGGCCAGCTGGGGGCGGGAGCGTGGGTTGTGGTCCCCGAATTCACCGATGATGGGGGAGAGAAGTTTCGCGAAGCAACCGGTGTGTTGGCAACGTTCCCCGTCAATTCGCTGCAACGCCAGCTCGCCATCGTCGTCGATGGCGTTGTTCAGTCCTCCCCATTCGTTGCTGAGGGCGTGGATCCTGACCAGGGCCTGGATCCGAATCAGGTTGTGATCACCGTGGGGGGGAGCGAGAGCCCACAGCAGGAAGCCGAAGAGCTTGCTGCCATCCTCAACTACGGAGCGTTGCCGACCACGTTCGAGCGCGAGCGCGTCGAGTCCGTATCGGCCTCGCTCGGCGAGGATTCGCTGCGAGCCGGCCTGATCGCCGGTTTGATCGGCTTGCTGCTCGTCGCGGTGTACATGGTCCTCTACTACCGGGTGCTTGGCATTATCGCCATCGTCGGCCTGTCGGTGTTCGGCGCGATCCTGGTCGCTTCGATCATTCTGCTGGGAGAACTACAGGGAACCACCCTCACCCTGGCGGGTGTGACCGGAATCGTCGTCTCGATCGGCATCACCCTCGATTCGTCGATCGTCTACTTCGAACGGATCAAGGAAGAGGTCCACGGCGGACGCCCGTTGCGTCCCTCGATCGACCACGCCTTCCCCGGCGCGTTCTCCACCAATCTGAAGGGGGACACCGTGACCCTTCTTGCCGCCGTTCTGCTGTGGCTGCTGGCCATTGGGCCGGTCAAGGGATTTGCCCTCATCCTCGGGTTGGCCACCGTCATCGACGTTGTCGTCGCCTACTTCTACACGCGTCCCGCCATGTGGCTGCTCGGTCACTCCAGGCTGCTCGAAGGCGGCTGGTTCTCCATCAGGGGTGCCATGGGCAAGACCGACGGCGAGCCCAGCGTCGATGACCTGGTCGAGGTGACTGCATGAACGTGTTCACCCGCATCTACCGCGGCCAGACCAACTTCGATTTCGTCGGGTCGGCGCGACGGGCACTCGTCGTCTCGGCCGTCCTCGTCGCGCTGTCGTTGCTGTTGCTCGTGGTCCGACCGCTCAACCTCAGCATCGACTTCAGCGGCGGGACGGTGATCATCGTCGAGAACCAGGCAGATGCTTCCATCGAGGAGATTCGCGGGGCGATGAGTGAAATCGGCTTGGGCGGGGCTCGGGTGCAGCTCACCGGAGAAGGTTTCATCCGGGTGCAGACCGCGGCGCTCCCGCCCGACTCTCAGGACGCACTCATCGTGAGCGTCGCCGTCGTAGCAGGGGTGGACGTGAACGAAGTCACGGTATCGGCGGTCGGCCCCACGTTCGGAGCCGAAGTCACCAGGCGCGCCCTTCAGGCGCTCGGCATCTTTCTCATCGTCGTCTCGGCGTTCATTGCCTGGCGATTCGAATGGAAGATGGCAGTCGCCGCGCTCGTGGCCTTGTTCCACGATCTCGTAATCACCGGCGGCATCTTCGCCTTACTCGGATTCACAGTGTCTCCGGCCACGGTGATTGCGATCCTCACCATCATGGGCTACTCGCTCTACGACACGGTTGTTGTGTTCGACAAGGTCGACGAGAACGTCGAAATCATGCAGGACCGCTATACGTACACGGCGATCATCAACGCTTCGATGAATCAGGTCCTGATGCGCTCTATCAACACCTCGCTCACCTCGCTTCTGCCGGTCGGCTCACTGCTGCTGATCGGGTCCTTTGCCTTCGGTGCCGCCACGCTTCGCGAGTTCGCTCTCGCTCTGTTCATCGGGATTGCGCTCGGTACCTACTCGTCGCTCTTTGTCGCCGCACCGGTGCTGGCGCTCTGGAAGGAGCGCGAAGAGGACTGGATTCGCGCCAGGCGGCGGGCGGACCGGCGCGGCTCTGGCGACGACGCGACGGCGGTGGCGACGGTTGCCGCCGGCCAGCTCGGTGCCACGGAATCGGGTGCAGAGGAGCCGGCCATCGACGTTCAGAAAACCGAGCAAAAGGCCAGCGGAGCCACCCCGAGGGCACCGAAGAAACGGAAGAAGCGGCGGTAAGCTCCGCCGATGGCGAAGGCCGTTTCCGAGGAACCGATTGAGGATCCGGATGCCCTCTTCGAGCAGCTGGTTGCCTCGCTCCACACCCGGCACCCCGAGGCCGATGAGGAGCCGATCCGACGCGCCTATGCCGTAGCGAAGAAGGCGCATGCCGGCCAGTTTCGCCAGACAGGCGACCCGTACATCTCGCATCCGATTGCGGTTGCCCAGATCCTGGCCGACTATGGGCTCGATCCACAAACGATCGCTGCCGCTCTCATGCACGACGTTGTCGAGGACACCTCGGTGACGCTCCAGGACCTCGAAGCCGACTTCGGTTCCGAGATCGCGATGCTCATCGATGGAGTGACGAAACTCGACCGGATCAAGACCTCCACCTGGGAGGAGCGCCAGGCGGGGACGATCCGCAAGATGGCTGTAGCCATGGCGAAAGACATCAGGGTGCTGCTGATCAAGCTGGCCGACCGTACCCACAACATGCGCACGGTGGCCCCACTGCCTGAGGAGAAGCGCCGCCGCGTCGCCGCGGAGACCCTCGACGTCTACGCGCCGCTGGCGCATCGTCTTGGGGTTCAGGAGATCAAGCATGAGCTGGAAGAGCGAAGCTTTGCCGAGTTGCACCCCAAGCGACGGGCCCAGCTCGAACAGCAGGTACGCCTCCGGGCGCCCGAGCGCGAGGACTACCTCACCAAGGTGATGGCCGAGGTGAGTGTCGTGCTCGAGGAAGCCGCCATCGAAGCCGAAGTCACGGGGCGGCCGAAGCACCTGTATTCGATCTACCGCAAGATGGTGGACTCCGGACTCGAGTTCAACGAGATCCACGATCTGATCGGCATCAGAATCATCGTGCCGCAGATGCGCGATTGCTACGCCGTGCTCGGCGTCGTTCACACCATGTGGGCCCCGATCCAGGGCAGGTTCAAGGACTACATCGCAATGCCGAAGTTCAACCTCTACAAGTCGCTGCATACCACCGTTGTCGGTCCGGACGGCAAGCCGCTAGAGGTGCAGATCAGGACCCCCGAGATGGATGAGCAGGCCGAGGTCGGAATTGCCGCTCATTGGCGCTACAAGGAAGGTGGGACCGAAGACGACTTGCCCTTGGTCGCTGACATCCTCTTCTTGCAGGAAACGACTGCAGACCCTGCCGAGTTCTTCGATGCGCTGAAGCTCGATCTGTATCAGGACGAGGTGTTCGCGATCACCCCGCGCGGTGAGGTGTTGACGCTGTCCAAGGGTGCTACGCCGGTGGACTTCGCCTATCGAGTCCACACCGATGTCGGTCACCGGTGCGTGGGGGCCAAGGTCAACGGCAGGCTGGTCCCGCTGTCCACCAAGCTCGAGTCCGGCGACATCGTCGAGATCATGACTTCGAAATCCGAGGACGCCCATCCCTCCCGAGATTGGCTCGACTTCGTTACCTCGTCACG
>JACZST010000029.1 GCA_022574065.1 Acidobacteriota bacterium | reverse complement strand
ATGATCGTCGTGCGATCCTGCATCACCTGCCGCATCGCGGCCTGGATATCCGCCTCGACCACAGCATCGACGGACGACGTTGCGTCGTCGAGTATGAACACACCCGGATCACGCAGCACGCTTCTCGCCAACGCCACCCGCTGCCGCTGACCGCCTGAGAGGGTCGCCCCGCGCTCACCGACCACGGTGTCGTAGCCCTCGGGCAAAGCGCTGATGAAGTCGTGCGCCTGGGCAAGGCGGGCCGCCGCTCGGATCGCTCGATCATCGGCGCTGGGATCCCCAACCCTGAGATTGTCGCGAATCGATGCCGAGAAGAGAAAGGTCTCCTGGAACACGACGGCGACCTCTCCACGCAGCTCGTCGAGCGATACGTCGCGTATCTCGACGCCGTCGATCGTGATCGAACCCGAATCGACGTCGTAGAACCGCGGTACCAACTCGGCGATCGTCGACTTGCCCGATCCGGTTGCTCCGACGATCGCCATGGTGGTTCCGCCGGGAACGACGAGGTCCATCCCACGCAGCACCGGCTCTCCATTCGGGTAGGAGAACCAAACCCCCTCGAACCGCACCTCGCCTGGTCCGTTCGGCAACGCAATGGGACGCGCCGGGTCGTCGATCTCAGGAGCCTCGGCGAGAAGCTCTACGATTCGGGCACCAGCGGCCGCCGCCCTGGGAAGATTGGCAAAGAACCAGCCGGTGATCATCAGCGGCAGCACGAGCATCGCCAGGTATTGAGTGAAGGCGACGAACTCACCGGGGGACAGCTCGCCGTCGATGACGCGGAACCCTCCGAGCCAGAGCACGGCGACCGTGCCGAAGGCGGGGATCAGCTCAAACACAGGAGCAAATGCCGCCCGGTGACGAGCCACCGTGATCGTGTTGTCGTAGATCCCGACTGCCGTTTCGCGGAGGCTCCTCTCCAGACGCGCCTCCTGTCCATACGCCTTGACCACCTCGATGCCGGCCACCGACTCTTCGACCACCTGGGCGAGATCTGCGAGGCGCTCCTGGATGCGGAAGGAAAGATCGATCACCTTCCCCGCGTAGCGGTTTGAGGTGAGGGCCAGAGCCGGCACGGTGAGCGACGCCACCGCACCCAGCACGGGATCGATGACGACGAGCACGATCATCACAACCAGGAACATGACGATGTTGGCCAGGACGATCGGCATCAAGGCGAAGATCAAACGAACCTGGGACAGATCTGACGAGGCTCGCGACATGAGCTGTCCCGTTGGCGTCTCGTCGTGGAAGGAAAAGGCGAGCCGCTGAATATGAGTGAACATCCGGTTGCGGAGGTCGGCCTCTACTCGGTAGGAGAGCTTGAAACCGTTGTAGCGCCTGACACCGATCCCGATCGCCTGGATGACACCGATGACCAGCAGCACCCCGACGAGCGCAAGCAGCATCGTTCGGTCGTCGCCGAGGATGGCGTCGTCGATGACCAGGCCTATCACATACGGAATGGCAACCACAGACGCCATCCAAATGAGGGCACCGGCGATGGCGATGGCAGCCGTGGCCGGATAGTGACGGAGGGTCCTCGCCATGAGCCGGAGACCGGCACCGAGTTCGGCTCTCCGGTCGGGCTCGGTCACTCCGCGTTACCTCGAATGACGAGTTCGGCAGGCTTGGTCAAAGCCGGGACCACGATGACGACGTACCCCAGTGCGAACAACCACAGCAGGACGATGCCGACGGCACCCAAAGCCGCCAGCGTTGTGCCACCAAAGTTTGGAACCAAATATGCCGCCGCCCAGGTCATCAGGGCGATGATGCTGGTCGCCAAAAATGCGGCGAGGAGGGGTCGGTCGATGGGGAGCGGCGGGCCCCACCGGTAGATGGAGAAGAGCAGGAGCACCACCCAGGCGAAGAGCACGCCAACCGTCAGGCCGGTGATCGAACCCACATTGAGCCCCACCTGCGTCAACGCCTCCATGAGGGCCCCGCCAAACAGGACGACGAAGTAGCCGCCAACGAGCGCGACGCCGGCTCCGAAGGTGAACAAGATGCCGAGGCCGCGAACCTTCCACCAGGGGCGCTCCTCGCCCACCCGCTGTATCTGGCGGAGTGCCTTCTGGACCGCATAGATGCCGCGAGAGCCCGAGTACAGGGCGACCAGGAGCGCAATGGCGACCAAGGGTCCCTGCGAGTCGCCGACAATACCCTCGGCTTCCTCGATCAGCGAGATGACGAAGACGGCGACCTCCTCAGGGAAGGCCTCGTTGAGAAGCTCCTCGATGTTGGCAAGGCCTTCTTCGGTTCGCCCCACCGACGACACCGCGGCAACCGCAGCAATGGCGAGCGGGACGAGGGCAAAGAAGAAGTTGTAGGCGATGGCCGCCGCCATCAGCAGCGGATCGGCCGCGCGAATACGGTTGAGCGGCGACCGCAACGGGTCGAAACGCGCCGGGATCGGGAACGAAGCCACGATTGCAGGATAAGGCCACGGATCGCTTCCGAGCCAGCAGGCCAGCAACGATCCACTCGTCGCGCCTTGGGCTCATCGTCCACCTCTCGGTGTGGACAGATACCCGGAGGAAAAACCGGCGGTTCCTACACTCCGTCGCCATGCCCCGCCTGACCGTGCTCGTTGCCGCCGTGGCGATGATCGCCAGCGCTTGCGTCGCCGGCGCCGACGTCGTCCCCGTCGACCCCGACGCCCCGACGTCCACTTTCCAGACGGTTACCACGCTTCCCGGGCTCGATCCGACCACAACTGCGAGCACCGCTCCCCAGACCACCGTTCCACAAGGCACGACCGCCCCGGATCGTGCGGAGGGGGTCGTGCCACCGGAGAGTGTCGGGCAGCCGTGGGGGTCGACGATCGGGCTCACCATGTTTCGCGGGAACCCCACCCGCACCTGGTTCGGCACCGGACCGATCCCGCCGACCGCCCCCTCGGTCCTGTGGCGGTTCCCGCGGGATCCGATGTGTGGCCAGTCCCCCGAAGGACCGAACCCGAAGACCTGGTGCGGAAGCGGGTGGACGGGCCAGCCGGTGGTGTGGGAGCGAGACGATGGCGTCACCGAGGTCATCTTCGGGGCTTACGACAAGAACATCCACTTCCTCGACGCCGACACCGGGGAGCGCACCCGGCCTGATTTCGCGATGGGAGACATCATCAAGGGGTCGGTGACCCTCGATCCCGATGGCTATCCCCTTCTCTACGCCGGGTCCCGCGACCCGCGGTTCCGCATCCTCGCCCTGGATGGCGACGAACCACGCGAGGTGTGGTCGCTGCACGCCAATTCGGTCGAAGGGATGTGGAACGACGATTGGGATTCGAATCCGGTCGTAATCGACGACATGCTGTACGTCGGCGGCGAGAACTCGTGGTGGTTCGCCGTCAAGCTCAACCGCGGATATGACGAGGACGGCAACGTCACCGTCGACCCCCGGGTGGTGTGCGAGATACCGGCATGGACACCCGAGCTGCAAGAGACCTTCGGTAGGCAGCACTCGGTGGAGAACTCCACGGTGGTGTTCGACCAGACGGCCTTCTTTGCCACCTCCGCAGGGCGAGTCGTAGGGGTCGATTTGGCCAACATAGAGGCGGGCGAGTGCAGGATCGTCTTCGACTTCTGGAACGGCGACGACACAGACGCCACGATGAGCATCGACGCCCAAGGGTTCCTCTACGTTGTGTCCCACGGCGACACGGCAAAAACGTCGAATACGGCCGCCCGGCGGGTCCGCGAGGTAGGAGATCTTGTCAAGCTCGACCCAAACAAACCCGATGATCCGATCGTGTGGTCTGCACATATCTCTGCGGCAAGAGGCCAGGACGCCGGGGCCTGGGCTACGCCGGCGCTCCATGCTGACGCCGGCCTGCTGTTCGTCGCCACCGATGCGGGCGACCTCTTGGCCATCGACACCGACACCGGCGAGACCATCTGGCAGGACTTCATCGGTGGCAATGCCTGGTCATCTCCGGTGATCGCCGGAGACGCACTGGTGGTCGGCATCGATTGTCTCACCGAGCAGGCGGGCCTTCGTGCCTACGACCTCAGCGACCCGCGATCACCGAGCAAGCTGTGGGACCAACAGGTCGGGGCGGGATCCTGTGTCGAGTCGACACCCGCCATCTGGAATGGTCGCATGTATGTCGGGTCGCGCGACGGCTTCTTCTACGCCCTCGGTGACTGATGCCTCCAACGACCCACAGCGCCACGAGCATGGCGACCGGTTCACTTACGCGGACGTTCGGGTTCATCATGTTCCTTGCCGGGTGGACCGCCACCCTGGCCACCGTCCTCGGCCTGCTCGGAGCGACCTGGTGGCCGCTCGACGTGCTCGCAGATTGGCGCCTCCCGCTCACCGTGATCCTCGTCGCCGCCGCGGTCGTGACCGGCTTCGGGTACTCGCGCGTTTCTGCTGCCATCTTCGTGGCCGCCGCCATCCTCAACGTGGCGCTGATCGCTCCCATGTACCTCGAGGAACAGCCGCACCCGAGCTCGGACGAACGGATTCGGGTCGTATCGCTCGACGTCGGTAGGGCGCCCGACGTCCGACCTGCGGTACTGGACTGGGCCAATACCGTCGAAGCTGACATCGTCGTGCTCGCCCGCGCAGACGGCACGTGGTCGACGGCAATCGAGCAGCTCAACATGCCGTACCGCGTCGTCAACGATCCTGGTCTGAACGGCGGCATACTCGTGCTGGCTCGCAACGGCTTCCCGGTTACGGTGGCAGAAGACCCGGCAGGGTTCGAAGGCGTCGATGCTGTGATCACCACAACGATGGGCGACCGAGAACTCACCATCCTCGCCCTCAGCGTCGACCGACCGGTCAGCGCCTTGGCGGCCGGCGATCGCGTCAGGCGATTTGACACCATCAGTGCCAACGTCCGCAAGATGCAGGGCCCGGTCGTCATCCTGGGGAACCTCGAGACATCCCGATGGTCACATGCCTTCAAGGCCCTCGTCAATGGCCTGACCAACTCAGAGGACGGCTACGGGTATACCGCCACCTACGTCGTTTTGGATTGGCCATTCATCGGCCCGTACGCCGGGATTCCTGTCGACCACGTGCTGTACAGGGGCCCAGTTACGGTACCCCTGCGCAAGGTTGGCCCGGATCTGGGGGTCGATCACCGGCCGCTCCTGGTCCATCTGTCTCCGGCAAACAGTCCGACCCAAAGCGCGGTCGATAGATAACCGGTCGGTCGGACGAAGTGAATTTCGGTTTCCCGCTCCTGCTGCTCCGCAGCGGGCCGCTCGGGCCACGGCTCTGCCGAAGCCCTTCGATACCAACCAGATCGCGGCCTTTCCGCAGAGCCTCTGACGGCGAGTAGCCTCTCGCCACATGTCGGCAAGCGATCTTCTCCCCGACTACACAACGGTCACGCCGGCCGACGTCACCGAGATCACCGACGCCGCCATCGAGCAATCCGATCGGCTGGTGGCCGCGCTCGTCGGCGACCGAGACGACCGGACCTATGCCAACACGATGCAGCCGCTCGACGACCTCACCGTCATCATGAACGACGCCGATGGTCGGGGTGTTTTCATGGCGCGGGTCCACCCCAACGCCGAGGTTCGAAAGGCGGCCGTCGCCGCAGAAGAAACGATGGCGAAGTGGGGGAACGACCTGGTGATGCGGCCCGATGTCGCAGCCGCGATCAAGGGGTATGCGGAAACCGTGGACGCAGCCAATCTCGACGGGCTCCAAGCCAGGAACCTCGAATTCTGGCTCCGGGATCTGCGGCGAGCCGGCCATGACCTCGGCGGGGCGGATCGTGACGAGCTCCGCAAGCTGAGGCAGAGGTTGATCGAGGTCCAGGTTGCCTATCGCAGCAACCTGGACGAATGGGACGATGGCATCGACATGACACTCGAGGATCTCGCCGGCCTCCCCGAGTCGTACATCGAGCGGCTCGCTCCCGGATCCGAGCCTGACACCTATCGGGTGTCGATGGCCTATCCCGACTACATCCCGTTCGTCGAGGAAGCCGAGCGGCGCGACCTGAGGCAGCGGCTCCAGTTCAAGTTTTGGAATCGGGCTGCGGAGGCGAACATGCCGTTGCTCGAGGAGGGGATTCGGCTCCGACGCCAGATCGCGCTCCTTCTCGGCTACGACACGTGGACGGATTACTCGATGGAGGTGAAGATGGCCGATCCCTCGTCGGTCGACGATCTCTACGACTCCATCGTCCCCGGCCTCACCGTGCGGGGCAACGGTGAGCTCGCGATACTCCAAGACCTAGCCGCCGACGACGTTGGCGAGGCACCGATCCAGGCGTGGGACTGGGCTTACTACCACACCGAGCAGCGCAAACGTGACTACGGCATCGACCAGAACGAGGTCGCCGACTACTTCCCCCTCGATGGCGTCATTGACGGCATGTTCGAGATCACCGGAGAGGTGTTTGGCCTCGAGTATCGGAAGATGGAAAACGCCATGGCCTGGCACGAGGACGTGGGGTTGTACGAGATCTACAACGCAGGCGGTGATGAGCCGATCGCCTATTTCTACTTCGATCTCTTTCCGAGGGACGGAAAATACGGCCACGCTGCCTGCTTCGACATCATGGGGCGGGTTCGTCGCCAGGATGGGTCGGTGCGGCCACCGATAGCGGCGGTGGTTGCCAACTTCACCAAGCCAGGGCCGGACAGCCCCTCGCTACTCAAGCACGACGAGGCGCTGACGTTGTTTCACGAGTTCGGACATGTCCTCCACTTCTGCCTGACCGAGGTAGACCATCCCCGCTTTGCCGGCTATGACACCGAGTGGGATTTCGTCGAGGCGCCATCGCAGATCATGGAGAATTGGATGTGGGAGCCGGAGGTGCTCGGCCGGATGGCCCGCCACTACGAGACGGGCGAGCGAATCCCTGACGATCTGGTGAAGCGCATGGTCGACGCCAGAGACCAGAACGAAGGCTTGACGACGCTGCGCCAGGTGTATCTGGGCAAATTCGATCTGGCGCTGCACGCAGGAACCGAGGACCTCGACATCGACGAGACCAACCGGGAGGCCTTCGCTTACTCGCTCTTGCCGTTCCATGAGGGCACCCACTTCGCCGCCTCCTTCGGCCATCTGATGGGCGGCTATGACGCCGGCTACTACGGCTATCAGTGGGCGAGGGTGTACGGCGATGACATGTTCTCCGTGTTCGCCGAGGAAGGCGTCCTCAGCCCCGAGGTAGGGAGGCGTTACCGCGACGAGGTGCTGGCGCGAGGGTATTCGCGGGACGCTATCGACCACCTCCGGGCGTTCCTCGGAAGGGAGCCGTCGGCCGACGCCTACCTCGAACACCTCGGCCTGCTTCGGTGATAGGCCTGTGCCCGCTCTCCACCAGGCCGAAATCGCCCGCCTCGACCAGCTCATTGCGGCCCTCGACCTGCCAGAAGACATCGACGCTTCGGTGCATACCACCCGTAAGGGCGTGAAACGGCTGCGGGCTCATCTCCGGCTGATCAGAGACAGCATCGGCGAGGATCTGTATCGGAGCGAGGACGCTGACCTTCGTAAAATCGGGCGGTTGCTGGCGCAGTCGCGGGATGCCTTCGTGCTCACCCAGACGTTGGAGCAACTGGAATCGAGCGCAGGCTGGGGCCCGGCGGCAGCTTTCATCGCCGCCCATCACCAAGCCGCCATCGGCGAACTGATGGCAGGACCGATCGAGGAAGTGCGGCGCAGCCTGGTGGCGGTGCGTCGAGGGTGGCCGGGCCACCCCGGGCTCACTCACGGGGCAATAACCGCCGGTGTAGCACGCACCTATGCCAGGGGACGAGCGGAGATCGAGGCAGCCGGGGCCACCGGCCATGCCGCAGCGTTCCACGCATGGCGGAAGCGGGTCAAGTACCTGCGCTATCAGCTGGAGGCGCTGGGCTCGGACGCGACCGTGGTCGCCTCGCTCACCGAACTCGGCGACTGCCTGGGGCTCGAGCACGACCACACCGTCTTCATCGACTTCTGCGACGACAACATCGACATGCTCCCCGATCGACGTGACCGGTACGTGCTCATCGACCGTGCTGAAAAGCGGCGCGAAGAACTGCGGGCGCTGGCCCTCGCCACCGACGCCTACGAGCGGCAGACGAACGCGTTCATCGACGCAATGGTCGGCGAATAGCGCTCAACCGTATTCGGATTCCCTGTCGAGCATCGATGCCACCGCCGCGCGATCGATCTTCCCGTTTGGCAGCTCGGGGAGGGCATCGACCCGCACCCAGCGCTTCGGCACCTGGTGGGCGGCAAGCGCTGCCCGCGCCCGCGCCGCCAGGGCTGGCTCGTCCAGGGCGTCGCTTTCGACCACGGCGACCACCGCCTCGCCCCAATCGATGTCGGGCGCACCAACCACCACGGCGCGGCGGATCGAGGGAAATGATGCGAGAACAGCCTCGACGAACTGCGGGACCACCTTCTCTCCACCGGTCAGGATGATGTGGTCCTTCCTCCCCGTCACGACGAGCCGACCGTTGTCGTCGAGATAGCCGAGGTCGTGGGTGCGGTGCGGGCCGGTCCTCGGCCGCTCTCCAAGGTAACCGGGGGATACGGCAGGGCCTTCGACCATGATCTCGCCGTCGTCGAAACTCACCGTCATCCCGTCGAGCGGACGCCCAACGGTGCCGAACGCCTCGTGTTCTTCGCCTGGGGCGACCGTCGCCACCTGGGATGCCGTTTCGGTGGTCCCATACGTTGGGAGCACAGGGAGCCCTGCATCCAGTGCTCGCTCGACCAGGCTTCGACCTGCGGGACCACCCCCGAGGAGCACCGCTTTTAGCCCCGTATACGGGCCGGGATCTGCGTCGAGCACGCGATGCAGCATGGTGGGGACCAGACTGACCACCGAGGCGTCACCACCCTTCAACGCCCCGGCGACGGCCATGGCGTCGAACCGGTCGTGGATCAGCACCGAGCCACCCGCCGCCAGCGACCGCCACACGGCCGACAGACCGGCGATGTGAAAGAGGGGAAGACACAGCAGCCAACGATCAGAGGCGCCGTTGCTCAGCCGGGCCTGTGAGGCGGCGACCGCCGCAACGATGTTGTCCCGGGTCAGAATCACACCCTTCGGGTTGCCGGAGGACCCGGAGGTGGTCACAACGGCGTAGACGTGCTCGCCGCCATCCAGTTCGCCGTGAGGTTGCAATGGCCCAAATGGAGCGAGGGTCGCCCCGATGCGCGGCGCGCTGGTGATCAACACCACCGTCTCCGGAAGGGCAACGGCAGGAAATCGCATCAGTGAGCCGGCACCGACGCCCTTCGACCTCAACTCGTGAGCCGATCGATCGGCGGCCTCGTTGAGCTCGGCGTAGGTGGTGACCGCTCCGCCGAAAACGAGGGCAGGGGCGTTCGGTGTCTCGGTGGCGCGATCATGGACCCAGTCGGGCATCGGGGAGTTTGTCATCACTCACTACAGTATCGGCCCGTGATCTCTGAGCTTTTCGACCCCGATGCGTGGGACCCTGTCGACGGTTTCTCGTTCACCGATGTCACCTACCACCGGGCCAAGGATGTTGGCGCGGTGCGCGTCGCCTTCGACCGGCCGGAGGTGCGCAACGCCTTCCGCCCCCACACCGTCGATGAGCTGTTCGCTGCCCTCGATCACGCCAGGATGACCCCGGACGTCGGCTGCGTCCTACTGACCGGAAACGGTCCTTCGCCAAAGGACGGCGGCTGGGCATTCTCCTCCGGGGGAGACCAAGCGATTCGCGGCCCTGACGGGTACCAATACGAAGACGACGAGGGCGTCGACTCCGGGCGCCTGGGTCGGCTGCACATTCTCGAGGTGCAGCGGCTCATCCGGTTCATGCCGAAGGTGGTGATCGCGGTCGTGCCGGGGTGGGCAGTCGGTGGCGGCCACAGCCTGCACGTCGTCTGTGACCTGACCATCGCCTCGAAAGAGCACGCCGTGTTCAAGCAGACCGACGCCGACGTCGCCTCGTTCGACGGCGGGTACGGCTCCGCCTATCTCGCCCGCCAGATCGGGCAGAAACGAGCGAGAGAGATCTTCTTCCTCGGTCGGGACTATTCGGCCCAGGATGCATTCGAGATGGGGATGGTGAACGCCGTCGTCGACCATGACGACCTGGAGACGGTCGCCCTCGAATGGGCCTCCGAGATCGTCGCCAAGAGCCCTACGGCACAGCGCATGATCAAGTTCGCCCTCAACCTTCAGGATGACGGCATCGTTGGTCAGCAACTGTTCGCCGGCGAAGCCACCCGCCTCACCTACGCCACCGAGGAGGCCAGGGAGGGACGCGACGCCTTCCTGGAGAAGCGGGACCCGGACTACTCCCGGTTTCCGTGGCACTTCTAGGAGTCGCAAGACGCAAGACGCAAGCAAGAAAATCGGTAGTCCCGGGCCGCGAGTCTCTCGCCTCTCCCACGGGTGGGGGAGGCGCGAGCAGGCGCAGCCTGTGAGCGGAGGGGGCTCTGGGAGCCTGCTAGCAACGAAATGAGCTCGTCTGAGAACTCGCTCCTCGACAACCCACCTCCGGCAAGGGGGGAGGAAAGGGTCGCGTCGTTTTCGGCACATCGCAACGACTCGCGAGTCGCGACTTGCGTCTTGCGACTGCTGTGAACCCCTGGATTCTCGCCGCCCGGCCGGCCACCCTCACCGCCGCCGTCGGCCCAGTGCTGGTCGGGAGCGCGCTGGCGGCAGCGGACGATGCCTTCCGCTGGGATGCATTCCTGGTGATCCTGTTTGCGGCACTCGCCATCCAGGTCGGGGTCAACTTTGCCAACGATCTCGCCGACGCCGCTCGTGGGGCCGATACCGAGGACCGAGTCGGGCCACAGCGGGCGGTGGCCTCTGGACTGCTCACCCCCGGGCAGATGAGGCGAGGAATCGCCACCGCGTTCGGGCTTGCCGCCCTCGCCGGCCTGTACCTGATCTGGCTGGGAGGCTGGGTGATCCTGGTTATCGGGGTGGTGTCGATCATTGCTGCCATTGGGTATACGAGCGGACCGGTGCCGTACGGGTACCACGGGCTCGGCGAGGTGTTCGTGTTCGTTTTCTTCGGGCTCGCCGCCACCGTCGGCACTCGATACGTCTACGACCGAACGGCACCGGCGGACGCGTGGTGGGCGGCAGTCGCGATGGGACTGCTCGCCGCGGCGATCCTCGTTGCCAATAACGTTCGCGACGTCGACACCGATAGAGCGGCCGGGAAACGGACGCTCAGCGTGATCATCGGCAGGGATGCCTCCCGCTGGTTGTACGCGGGAATGGTCGCAGTAGCCTTCGTGACCATTGCGGTGGCGGTGGAGACCGACATCCTTCCCACCTGGTCGTTGCTCGCCCTGGTCGCCATTCCACGGGCGGGCATTCTGATTCGGGCGATCTTCACCCAAACCTCTCCACCCGCGCTCATCGAGGTGCTCAAGGGAACCGCCCGCCTGCAACTCGTGTTCGCCACCTTCCTGTCGATCGGCATCCTCTTTGCAGGTCTCTAGAGAAGCGATCCGATCGTGTCTGCCCGATTCGGGTCGTAATACGTGGTACGTAATACGAAATACGTTCCTATTTGTACCGCCGTGCGCGCGCCAGCGACTCGATGACCGCGGCCCCTTGGGAGGCATCATCGACGGTCACGATGACGGCGACGCCGTTGGCCCGCTCGATCCTGATCGCGGGACCGCCTCTGATGATGTAAGCGCGGCGCCCCGGGCGTATCCGCCAGCCCCATCCTCCGTAGGCCATAGGCCGAACCTCGAACGCTCCTGCCCCGGTGAGCCTGTCGATTGCGATTTTCCGCCGAGGCCGACCGATCGGTCCGAGGGCGATGGCGACACCGCTCTCGTTGGCATCGACCCGCACGAAAGAGAAGATCACGATGAAGATTGCAATCACCACCATGACCCCGGCCAATATCGGGGTGACCACGAGAGCCACCGCGATCGGAATGACCGCAATGAGGGCGAACCACAGATTCGAAGCAGTACCCGACCAGGCGGAAGCCGTCGTCGCCGGCATCTCCAACGGCACATCCTCGGGAACACCGCGGCGCCCCCCGCCGAGGAACCAGCCGAGCCCGCCGGCCGCCAGCGCGACGATCACCACCCCGCTGAACGTCAGCACATCCAGGTCGCGGGCATCCTCCCAGGTCGTTGCATCGAGGTTGAAGAAGAGGATCTGGAGGTTGATGGAAACGAGCAGACCAATGATGAAATAGACCGAGGACGCCAGCGGGGCATTCGGTGCACTCCGGCTGCCGGTGATCAGCGCGATCCAGGAGAGCAGCAACCCACCGATCATGACAACGGCGTACCCCCAGAGCGGCAAGCTGCCATCCGGCTCACCGGATATGCCCCAGTGGACGGCAAGCGGATCCGGGGAGCGGTCCCAGTACAAAACGAGTAGCACCGCGGATCCGACGATCGCGGCGAATGGGAGGACCCAAACGGTGAGCCAACCTCGTAGGCGCTGCATCTACCAAGTATCGCAGCACAGTCCGACCGAGTGGCACCGGTAACCTCCACGACGTGGACCCGGCCGAACAACTCACCACCCGCTTCGTCGGCACCCTCGCCGATCTCGGGTTGCAACACGTCGCGTTGTCGCCGGGGTCCAGGAATACGCCGCTATCGCTTGCCTTCCTTGCCGAGCCGAGGATCAATGCCCACACCGTGCTCGACGAGCGGTCCGGTGGTTT
>JACZST010000028.1 GCA_022574065.1 Acidobacteriota bacterium | reverse complement strand
GCTCAGTAGGCCCTGGCGATTTCGAGCGCCCGCTCCGCGTGGTCGCCGACCGCCTTCAATCCAGTATCGGCTGGGTCCTGGCGTTGGACGACGACCCTGCACCAGTCGCCGGCCATTCCGCGGATGACCTGATCGGTGTCCTCCGGGCCGAACCGCCATGCCTGGTACTTGGGCCCCATCACCTCGACCCTCACCCCCTGCGCCGGGTACGTCTCACCCACCTGGCGGTAGGAGAAGGGCAGGCTCTTCTGCCCGAACCATGCGATGTGGCGGAGGCGGAGAGTATCCGCCAGCGGATCCTCTTCCTCTTCTTCGAGATCCTGCTCGGGAATCGGGAGAATTCTGCCCAAGATGGCGACCTTCACGTCCAGACCATGGGCCCACGTCTCCATGAGGCGCATGGTGGCGAAGCTTTGCGCACTCATATCGCCATACAGCCAGGGGACCCTGTCGCCTGTGCTCATCCTGGACAGGGCATCGACGACGTCGGCGCGGCCGTGGCGCCACCATTCGATGACCTCCTGATGACGCTGCGGACGTCCCAATGCCACCCCGACCGCGGTCCACTCGTCGATGTCGGTGACGTTCTCGGCGTCGATCCGTTCCTTTCCCCGCTCCAGGACCTCTGCGGCCAGTCCCTCCACGTGGGCGAGATGGCTCACCTGGTCCTTGATCGTCCACCCTTCCGCCGGCGTCTTCTTCTTCCACTCACGGTCGGCGAGTCCCTGGAGAAATTGGTCCAGGTGCTGCTCTTCGGCCACGAGATCCGACAGAATCTCTCTCATCGGCAGGATTCTACAAGGGTTCGCGCGTTGAACTGATCTGAGCCCGCTGATCGGTCACGCTCGCATTGATGCGGTCGATGAGCAGCCTGAGCCTGCCGAACTGGCGCCGATCGAAACTCAGACGCAGCCGTGCCAGGTCGACGTTGTCATCGGTGGCGATCTCCGGCGCGGTTGCGGTGATGGTGCGGATCTCGCCGTGGGTGAGGATGTCCGAGAAATCCTCGTTGAGCGACCCGACCAGCTCGCTGGATGGCTCGCTCTTCAGGCGGAGGATGAGGTCGCCATCGACGAATCGCTGCGAGTGGTACGAGGCGTAGAAGTCGAGGATCTCGTTGATCGCAACGTCGACGTCTTCGGTGACGCGGTACAGGTTGAGGTCGTCGGGTGCGATCAGCTCCTGTTCGACGAGGGTGTCGACGAAACGCTGCCAACCGCTCCAGTATCCCGTCCCCGGAGCCTCGAGCATCGCGATCGGGTGGATGTCGGACTTCCCGGTCTGGATCAGCGTCAGCAACTCGAAGGTCTCATCCTGGGTCCCGAAGCCGCCGGGAAAGAGGACGAACGCGTGCGATTCCTTGACGAAGGCCAGCTTGCGGGTGAAGAAGTACTTGTAGTTGATCAGACGGCTCTCGTGCACGTATGGGTTGGCGTCTGATTCGAACGGGAGCCGGATATTCACACCGAACGAGTCATCGCTTCCTGCGCCGAGGTTGCCGGCTTCCATGATTCCCGGGCCGGCTCCGGTTACGACCATCCAGCGGTGCTGGTCGACCATTCGGGAGGCAAAGTCGGCGGCGGCCTGGTAGTTGGGGTCGTCTGGGGGGGTGCGCGCCGATCCGTACATGGTGACCTTTGGCACGTCCCGGTACTTCTGAAAGATGGCAAACGAATACCGCATCTCCTTGAGGGCTGCGTTCATGAGTTTCACGTCGCCGCGGCTGGCGTCGTCGCGCACCAGTTTGAGCGCGGTGACGATCATCTCGCGAATGAGCTCCTCGTCGTGCTCGTGGTCCGGGTGGGTGGCCGCGACATCGGAGACCAGTTCGCTGATCCGATCGTCGATGGCGGCGTCGCCGATGCGGTATGAGCGCATGTGGTGAACCTAGCCTCAGTCCCTGTAGTTGACGTATTGCAAGGGCAGGGCGTAGTCCAGCCCCTTCAGCTCGGCGATCACCGCTTGCAACTCGTCCCGCTTCTTTCCTTGTACTCGCAACTGATCGCCCTGGATTTGAACCTGAACCTTGCTACCCATGTCCCGAATGTGTTTCGACAGATCCCGTGCCGCATCCTGCGAGATGCCGTGGCTCAGCGTGTACTCGGCGCGGGAGCGCCCGCCGGCGGCCGGTTTGATCTCGCCCCCTGCAAGCGACTTCAACGAAACCTTGCGCCGGACGAGCTTGGTCTTGAGCACGTCGATGGCTGCCTCGACCCTTTGGTCGGACGCCGACTCGACCGTTATTCCTTCGTCGGTCAGGGCCACGGTTGTGTTCGTTCCTTTGAAGTCGTACCGGTTGACGATCTCACGCATCGACTGGTCGACTGCGTTGCGAACCTCCTGGTCGTCGACCTGTGAAACGACATCGAATGAAGGCATAGCCCCTCCCGTTGCTCAGCCGGGGAACGGTAGCCCCGCCGGGCCCTTGCGGACCACGGCGGCCCACACCGTGTCGTAGTGGTCCCTGTCGAACGCATCGATATGGGGGAGGACGAACTCCTCCCAGGCGCTCCGTAACGGATCCTCGGCCTCGGCGTACATATCGAGACCGGCGGGGAGGCGGTCGAGGACCGTTCGAAGACTCATCGGCGTTTCCACCCTGGTGGTAGCGTCGCCGGCTATGAACGACTCGTTGATCTCGACGGCGAGCTTCGGGATCATCTCGACGAGCTCCTTGCGCATGTCCGGATGCCGGCGCAGCAGCATCATCTGAAGCTCATCCTCTGACGGGAATTCCTTCTCCCAGATGATCCATCGGTCGGCGAAGGCCTTGTTCAGGGTCTGGGTCCCGGCATAGTCCCTCAGGTCAGTCGGGTTGAACGTTCCGAACACGCGCACATCATCGCGGAGGCGAACCATCTCCCCGGTCGGGAGCTCGAGCGCCTGGTGGCGATCGAGGAGCCCATGCAACGCGAACAGGGTCTCGGCTCCCGCCGCATTCAACTCCGAGAGGTTCACCAGCGCCGGTCCCCGGATGGCCCTGGTGATGTCGCCGTCCTCCCACCGGCTCTCGGTGCCACCCTTGCCATCACCGTGCAGCTTCACCGACCCGATGAGGGTGATGTCTCGCACTTCACCGGTCAGGGGGATGCGGTAGTAGGGGAGCCTGGTGAGCGCGGCGAATTGCTCGAGGTCGTGGTCCTTTCCTGTGCCCATGTGACCTCGCAGCGCAAGGTGGAGTGGGATCCCCTCGAAGCGGGTCTTTCTCGTCTGTTCGAGCATGGCGAGGCGGTACAGCATGCCGATGTCGACGTAATAGGGATCGGGTTCCGGGATGTGGTCGCGACGAATATGGGCGTCTGGGATGTCTTTCGGGATCGTCGCCGTTTCCAGCTCAATTGGTTTCCCGAGGCCTGCGGGATCCTCGAAGGTGACGGTGTCGGGCATAGCGCTCCTCAGCTGGCGTGTGTGTTGTCTGTGATCTGTTGGGTTGCCTTCATCCACCAGCTCCCGCCGCCGCCTGCCGTGATCGAGCGGAACAGCGACGCTCGCACCCCGTCGATCATCGCCCTGGCCAGGGCATCCGGCTGCTGGACGACAGCGTTGCGTTGATAGGCGGCCTGCACGGTGTCGTCCCCGATCCCTATCCCGAGCACGGTCGTGCCGCCGCGATCGATCGACGATGTGGTCGCGGCGAGGGCGGCGACCGAGCCGCGGGTCATCCCGTCGGCGAGCACGACGATGATTCGATGCGACACGTTGCGCGAGGCGAGTCGTTCTGCAGCGTAGGCGAGGTTGAACTCATCGACGTTGGCGGCCTTGTCGAACATCGCCAACGGAGGGGCGACGAGAGGGTTCCTGCGGGTCTCTCTGACGGCTTCCCGCGGTGTGGCCGCCATCCAGAACAAGCCGGCGAGGACCTCTTCAGCGCCGCGCCATCGATCGCTGAACCGCTTGACGAGATAGTGGTTGACGGTGCGGGTGAGTCGCTCCGCGGAACCACCCTGGGTTCGCCGGAGCGCCCCGGTCGTTCTTCCCCGGCGCTCGACATACGAGCGCTCGGTGTCGTCGGGCGCCGCAACGAACCCGCGGTTGAAGATGGCCACCTCGAACTCGATCTGAAGCTCGTCGGCGAGCCGCGCCAGCGTCCAGGCGCCGAGGATGGCGGCGGCGAGCGCCCACGGCTTCTTGCGCCCATTGGGCAGCTCGCGGGCCTGAAGCATCGATGCCGAGCCGTCTACGAGCAGGCTGACTCCGTAGGAGCGTCGGTTGGGCAAATCGCGCCGCTCAAACATCCGCTCGTAGAGGCCACCGCCCAGGAGGAGTGGCGTGTACGGAGAGAGGTCACCGGCATCGAACCCGGTGCGTAGGCCCCTGCGTTGGTTGGCGAGAAACAACGGATAGAGCTCTCCGGACACCCGGCGCTGGGCAACGCCCCACTCGTCGGCGGCGGCCTGCAGCATCTTGCGACCCTGGGCACCGAACCGGCTGAAGGAGTAAGGGAAGTCGGTGACGATCAGTTTGCCGGATTGACCGGTTGGCAGGTACACCGTCGGGCTGGTCGACACCTTCATCAACTGATCGGTTGCCGGATCGCCTGCCTGATCCGCATCTCCGTGACGACCGCGCTCTGCGGAAACCGCCTGCGCTGCCTGGCGGGTCTGCTCGTAGGAATCCGGGTCTGCGAGCGGCGGGGTGACCACCCTCACCGCGTCGACGCCCTCGACGATTGACGACTGATCTGCCTCGCGGCCCTCGCTCCGGCCGATGGGTGCGTCGGCTGCCGCCCCCTCGGTGAGGATCCCGTGCATACGCGCCACCTCGATCAGCTGGAGCGCCACACCACCGACCGTCCATGGATCTTCCAACTCGGGCATCGGGTCGAGGAAGGTCATGGCGTCGTCGATGGCGAGGGCGACGTGCGGAGCCGCCATCTTCTGCAGCGCGTCTCGATCGAGATAGTCGCCGACGATCAGGAAACAGGCCAGGGCGAATTGGCCAAGCGGCCTTGCCTTGGCGAACCCACCGGGGACCGCAGCCCGGTATAGGTCGGAGAGCACGGACCGGGCACCGGGAAAGGGTGCCATGTGCTTGCGTTCCTGGCGAGCGTCCTCGATGGCGAGGAACATTGCCTGGGCGGCAGGACCGGCCACCGTGCTCAGGGCATCGAGGAGCGGTACAGCCGCCACGATCGGCACGTCGTCGTAGCGGTACACCTGGTCGTCTTCAGTGGAGGTGGGTTCAGGCTCCGTCCACTCGTAGGTGGTCAGCTCGGCAAGCGGAGGCGGTTCTGCGGTGTTCTCCAGCGACTCTCGGTGCGCCATCCACGAGTCTGGGATGGGACGCTCCTCGTCGAAATCGGTGGCGATCAGGTGCACCGCCTCGTGCAGCGCCGAGGTGAGTGCAACCTCGGTTGGGGTCACCGGAGCCGCCCGTGCGTACGCGGCCTGAAACACTCCGGGGTCGATCACGATCTCATCGGGTGAAGCGGATGCCTGCGAACCGAGTCGCACCGTGAGCTCATCGTTGCCTGCGATCGATCGAGCGAAACGGGTCACCGCCGGTGCGACACGCTGGTAGCGGGCGACAACGGCCTCGATCACCCGATCTTCGGGTGGAAGGACCTCGCGGAGAACTGACTCATCGTGGGCGCGCATGAACAGCCCATTGTAAGGGCCTGTCAAATGCGAATGGCCAGTGGCAAGTGCCAAGTAGCAAGGATCAGAACGCCGTACCTGGTAGCCGCCCCGTTGGGGGAGGGCAGGGGGTGTTCCCAGGTCCGAGTCACGCGTCGGAGTCGTGGTTTCTCCCTCTTTTGGGTGGGGCACAGCCGGAGGCGGGAGGTGGGCTATCTGGGCAATTGTGTCAGCAAGCCTCGACTGCGTAGGTTGTGCCGCCCATGTGTGCTGCCGGCTCGCGGGTGGTGGTCCAGCCGTCGGGGCGGCCGGAAAGCCCCCTGTGATCGCGCGGTTCCGGTGGCCTTTCGGTTCCGGTTCGCAGGCCCTGTCACTTCTTTGCCCAGAAGGTGTCGCCGCAGTTCGGGCACTCCAGTTCAACCTCACTACCGGCCCACCAGCTTTCTTTCCGACTCCTCCCTGTTTCGCGGTAGGCAGTGACCGCCACCGGCTTCCCGCAACCCTCGCATGGCTTGGTAGTCACGTTCTGCCATCGGTTCCGCAGCCACTCCAACATCACGTAGACGCGAGGTCGTTATCGGAATTGGCTACCGAAGCAAACACGTCTTCGGGGGGTCGATCGATCATGATTCCCGCCCGAACCGTGTACTCGCCTAAAGCCATCATCGCTCCAGCCTTGCCGGCTCCGAGACTACGCCCAGAAACAGCCGCCCATGTGACGATCCTGGACGGGCGCCGTATTGAGATTCTGCCGCCAATGGAGTGCGAAATCACGAGTCGGAGGGCGAGCTAGGTTCGTCTGGGCTGATTAGAATTCGCAGAAAGCCCGACTAGAGGGAGGACTACAGCATGGCGCCGATCGTCCACAGCGTCGAGATCGACAGGCGACCCGAAGAGGTATTCGCCTACGTGACCGACCCGTCCCACTTCACCGAATGGCAGGCCGCCGTGGTGTCCGCGCATGCCGAAGGCAGCGGGCCGTTGCAGCAGGGCTCCAGAATGGTCATGACGCGTCGGATGGGGAAACGAGAGCAAACGATGACCAGCGAGTACACGGAATATGACTCGCCGCGAAGCTATGCCTTTAGGGTGCTCGATGGCCCGGTTCGTGCGTTGGGGAAGGGAAGCTTCGAGCCGCTCGGGGATGGCGACCGCACACGTTTCACATTCGACATCGACTTCGAGGGCCACGGAATCGGCAAGCTGCTGGTGCCGTTGGTCGTACGCAGGCAGGCTCAGAAGGAGTTGGCTCAGAGCCACCAAGACCTCAAGAGGACGCTCGAGAACAACCCTCAAGTGGACTAACGCACACTTGGCGAAGGTCGCACCCGCGCACGGCTAACCCGCGTTAGCCCACGCCGACATGGGAGGGAGTCGGATACGACCCTGTGCGTCGGGATCAGAACCTGAAGTGCTTGACCCCGAGCCCCTCTTCTGCGATCCGTTTCACCGAATCGATGCCGATCTCGAGGTGAATGTCAGACCACGTCGCTGTCACCATGCGGTCGCTCTCCTGAGTCTTGATGCCCTCTGGTCGCAGCGGAACATCGGAGACGAGCAAGAGGGCACCGCGGGCGATGCCATTGGCGTGACCGACGATGAAGATCGTCGCGGTCTCCATGTCGACTGCAATCGCAGTCAGCGAGCGCATCTTCTCCAAGAAGGTCAGATCGTGCTCCCACACGCGGCGGTTCGTCGTGTAGACGACGCCCGTCCGGTATTCGAGGTCCCTCTTGTTTACCTCGTCGGACACGACCTTATGGAGCTCGAACGAAGGCAAGGCCGGAACCGCCGGCGGGAAGTACTCGTCCGACGTCCCCTCACCCCGAATTGCCGCAATCGGGAGAATGAAGTGTCCGATTTCCGACGAGTGCTTCAGGCCGCCGCACTTGCCGAGAAACAGAACGCTCTTGGGATCGACCGCGATGAGGAGATCCATAACAGTCGCCGCGTTCGCGGTGCCGATGCCGAAGTTGATGATCGAGATTCCGTCGTCGCTCGTCGCAGATTGCATCGGGAGCCCACTACCGGTGACCTCACACTCAAACCGGTCGGCGAATCGTCCGACGTAGTCGGCAAAGTTCGTCAGCAAGATGTGAGCTCCGAAATCCTCGAGGGGCATTCCCGTGTAACGCGGAAGCCAATCTCGGGCTATGTCCAGTTTTTCCATTGCGCTGCGACTTTAGGCTGGTAGCCCAAAGCAGCAGCATGCAGCGTCATAGCTGTGTGCGTTGAGTGTGTAGACCCATGGGTCCGTCATACGGTGTACGTAATACGGATTACGGCCCTGCATACTGTTTGGTATGGACGATCTTCGCGTCTCGGACGAGGTCACGATCCCCGCCGCCGAACTGGAGTGGACGTTTCTCCCCAGCGGAGGGCCAGGCGGACAGCACGCGAATCGGGCGTCTACCAAGGTCGTGCTTCGCTTCGATGTCGCGGCCTCCGCTGCCTTCGACGAGGCGACCCGCCGGCTTGTGGTCGATCGGCTGCCGGAGCCCGTGGTCGCGGTCACCGTCGACGAGTCCCGCTCACAGTGGAGGAATCGACAGATCGCCAGACGCCGGCTCCGCGACCGGCTTGTCGCCGTCTTGGCGCCTGATCCCCCTCAGCGCAAACAGACGCGCCCAAGCCGGTCGGTGAAGCAGCGGAGGCTCGACGCCAAACGGGCGCGTTCCCAGCAGAAGTCTCTCCGCAGACCGCCCCGTGTAGAAGACTGAGCGATGTCGATCATCCCGTTCTACGGTGTCGATCGTCCCGATCTCTTCGCAATCGAGCGCGCTGCCATGGACCGGCCGGGACGCGTCATCGAGCGGCTCGACCGGTTGCTCCCCGCGGGGACGATCGCCGACATTGGGGCGGGCGACGGCTTCACCGCCGAGCGGCTCGCCACCCCGCGGCGCAGGATCGTCGCCGTTGAGCCCGCCAGGGCCATGATCGACCGCAACCGTCACCGGACCTGGGTACAGGCCGATGCCGAAGCGCTTCCGTTTCGCGACGGTTCCTTCGACGCCGCGTACGCCACCTGGGCCTACTTCTTTTCGCGAGGGCCGCTCGACCCCACTCCCGGCCTCGAGGAGCTCCACCGCACGGTGAAGCCGGGTGGCACCATTGTGATCGCCGACAACGCCGGGGACGACGAGTTCTGTGCGTTTTCGCAGCACGACATCTCGGCGGATCCCAGGTTTTGGCGAGGGCGCGGTTTCGGCATCGAGATCGTCGACACCGTGTTTGCCTTCGAAACCGCAGCGGACGCCTGGCGGCTGCTCGACTTCTATTTCGATGGGATCGGGTCGGCGCCGCCGACGCTGCTGACCTATCGGGTTGCGCTGTTCATCGGGGTGAGCCAGGGCCCCCCGCGCTACTGAGCGACCCACCTCCCTAACATCGCGGCCATGCATTACGACTTCACCACCCTTCCCAATGGCCTGCGCATCATTTCCCAAGACATGCCGATGCTTCGATCGCTCTCCGTCGGCGTGTGGGTCGACACCGGCAGCCGCGACGAAACACCGGTCGAAGCGGGAGCCAGCCACTTCCTCGAGCACCTCCTGTTCAAAGGATCAGAGGAGTGGCCGGCACAGCGCATCAGCGAAACCTTCGACGCCATGGGGGCACGCCACAACGCCTTCACCTCCAAGGAATACACCGCCTACTGGGCCCGGATGCGGGATGTCGACCTACCCACCGGCATGGAGATCCTCGCCGAGATGGTGCAGAGGCCGGCATTCCGCCAAGAGGAGATCGATCTCGAGCGCGGCGTCGTGCTCGAAGAGATCAACATGAACGAGGACGATCCCCCCGACGTGGCGCACGAGCAGTTCGTTGAGACGTTGTGGGGATCGCACCCGTTGGCGCCGCCCATTCTCGGGACAAAGGATTCCATAACCGAGATGACCCGCGACACCGTGAGTGGTTACTGGGCAAGGCGCTACACGCCGCGCTCGTGTGTGATTGCTGTCGCCGGGCGTGTCGACCATGACGACCTGGTTGCCCTCGTCGAGAAACACTGGGACACATGGGAGGGAGAAGCGATCGACCGGCCGCTCACCACGCCGGAATACGAGTCGGGCATCGGCGTGGTGCGGCGCGACACCGAACAGGCACACCTGGTGTTTGGCGGTCCCGGCCTCAAGCGCGACGACGAGCGGCGATTCGCTCTCATCGTCGCCGACCATGTCCTTGGCGGAGGGATGTCGAGCCGTCTGTTTCGAGAGATCCGCGAAAATCGCGGCCTCGCCTATGCGGTTCACTCATTCCGGAGCCCATTTGCCGACAGCGGGTCCAATGCGGTGTACGTCGGCACGACGCCGGATCAGACCGCCGAAGTGCTGAAACTCGTGCGCGGGGAGCTCGACAAAATGATGGACAGCGGCATCACCGAGGATGAGCTGGCGCGGGCGCGGGGAAACGTGCAGGGCTCGCTTGCAATCTCTCTTGAAGATGCAGATAGCCGGATGAACCGGCTCGGTCGCAACGAGATCACCGGTCTCGAGCATCTCTCCGTCGACGAGATCGTCGCCAGGGTCGATGCGGTCACCCTCGATGATGTGGTCGAGGCGGCCGGTGCTGCGTACGGAGGACCGTATGTGCTCGGCGCCACCGGTCCGTTCGATGTCGAGGATCTCAACGAGTTCGTCCAGTGATCGTAGGGGTCTCTGGCGCCGCCGGACGGATGGGCACCCTGGTCGCCGAGACCATCGAGGCAACCGACGACCTCGACCTTGGTCCGCTGTTCGACCCGAAGCATGCGGGCTCCACAATCGCCGGCGCCACCGTCGAGGGATCGCGACAGATCATGGCCGATGCCGATATTGTCGTCGAGTTCACCCTGCCCGACGTCGTCGTTGGCAATCTCGACGTCTGGCAGAGACTTGGGTTGCACACCGTGGTCGGTACCTCGGGGTTCGATGCCGACCGGATCGCCCAGGTGACCGAGCGATGGGGGAGCGGGCCTCCGAACTGCCTCATCGTTCCCAACTTCTCCATCGGGGCAGTGGTGACCATGCAACTCGCTGAGATCGCCGCCCCGCACTTTGCCGCCGCGGAGGTGATCGAGCTGCATCACGATCGCAAGGCCGACGCACCGTCCGGAACGGCCATCGCAACCGCCGAACGCATCGCAGCGGCGGCCACACAGCACCGACACACGGATTCAGCCGAACTCGTCGCCGGAGCCCGGGGGGCCGATGTCTCCGGGGTGCCGGTCCACGCGATTCGGCTGCCTGGTATCGTCGCCGACCAGATCGTCATTCTTGGGGGTACCGGCGAAACGATCACCATCCGGCACACCACCACCGACCGCACCGCATTCATCCCTGGCGTTCTTGCCGCGATACGCGGCGTCGCCGGACTCGACCACCCGGTCACCGTCGGCCTGGAGGCCGTGTTGGATTTCGACGTATGAATTCGTAGCTGGCAACTGGCCTCGGGGAAAAACGCATTACGTATTGCGTTCGAACTGGGAACTCTGAATTCGGGACTGCGACTTGCGACTTGCAAACTCAGTTCAACGCAGTTGCCAACTGACGCCGGTAGGGGAGGGTCAGCGGGTGCTCGTCGCCGAGGATCTCGAAGATGTCGACCATGGCGACCCGCGCCTCTTCCTTGTGCTCGCCCTTGCTCCGCACCACGATGAGCAGATGGTCCAGGGCGGGCTCGTACTCGGCCTTGGCGGCGAGTGCTCGCGCCAGCTCGAGGCGAGCCCGGCCGTTGTCGGGATCGGTGTCGACCCTGCTTTCGAGGGCGGCGACGTCGTCTCCGGCGGCCGCCCGCACCCTGGCGGCCGCCTGTAGGCGGGCCACCTCGGACTCGGGGCCGAGCTTGCCAAGCGCGATCAGCGCTTCGTCGGTATCGCCCCGGTCGATGAGCATCGCCGCCAACGTCGTCCCCGCCTGTGCATGGTCGGGGTGGCCATCGAGAATCTGGCGCAGGATGTGCTCGGCCGTGGCGTCGTCGCCTTCCAGCCGGGCGGTCATGGCCTGGTCAACCATGAGATCGAGCTCGTCCGGCATGATCCCAGCCACCCACTCGACGAGGGCCGATTCGGGGAGGGCACCGGTGAACCGGCTGACCTCTTCACCTTCGCGAAATGCGATGACGGTGGGGATTCCTTGCACGCCGTATTGCTTAGCCAGTGCTTGATTGGCGTCGACGTCGACCTTGACCAGCTCGAACGCTCCTTCCGCCTCCTCGGTGACGCGCTCCAGCGCAGGACTGAGGATCTTGCACGGCTGGCACCACTCCGCCCAGAAGTCGACAACAACAGGAACCTCCCGGCTCTGCTGCAGAACTTCCTGGGGGAAGGCGTCGGCGTTGACGTCCTTGATGAACTCGCTCGTGCCCATGGAAGCGAGGTTACCGCGACCCTCCCTGCTACCGTCGCCGCCATGGAGCACCGACCAGAAGCACCCTTCGGTGCGGTCCTCACCGCCGTCATCACGCCCTTTCACGATGACGGCTCGGTGGACTTCGGAACCTTCACCCGGCTCACCCAGCACTTGACGGCGCACGGGTCGGACGGCGTCGTCGTGTGTGGGACAACGGGCGAATCGCCGACGCTGAACAATGTCGAGAAGGTCGCACTGTTCAAGGCCGCGGTTGATGCCGTCGGTAACCGCAGCACGGTCGTCGCCGGCACCGGAACCTACGACACCCGCGAATCGATCGAGCTGTCCGAGCGAGCTGCCGAGGTGGGCTGTGATGCGGTGATGGCCGTGACCCCCTATTACTCGAAGCCCCCTCAGGAGGGCATCGCCCGCCACATGATGGCCATTGCCGATGCGACCGATCTGCCGATGATGGTGTACAACATCCCGGGGCGAACCTGCCGGCTCATCGAGGTCGACACGTTGATCCGGCTGGCCGCCCATCCGCAGATCGTCGCAGTCAAGGATGCCGTCGACGACATCGACTGGACGTTGGCCCAGATCGACGCCTTGCCCGAAGGGTTTGCCGTCTACTCCGGGTCGGATGCGCTGACTCTGAAAATCGTGCGCGCCGGTGGTGTCGGGGTGGTCTCGGTCGCCGCCCATCTCGC
>JACZST010000027.1 GCA_022574065.1 Acidobacteriota bacterium | reverse complement strand
AGGTTCGAATCACCAAATCCGGGTCGGGGAGCCCCGCCGTGTACAGGTTCGCCCCGATGCCGTCGGCGTCGATGCGTTCCACGATCTGGTCGGCCGACATGCCTTCGTCGGCCAAAGTGCCAACAAGGTCTTTCACCGCATCGACGATCTCCTGGCGGCCCCCATACGCCAGTGCGATCGTCAGCCGTCGTTCGCCGTCCGGCATCCGTTCTTCCAGCGTCTTTGCCTCGGCGACGAGATCAGGCGGCAATAGGTCGAGGCTCCCGATGAAGCCAACCCCAACGTCGTGCGCCGCCAGAGCGGCTGGAATCTCCTCGAACAGCTCCTCGAGCACCTCGTAGTAGGGAACCAGCTCCGCGTCGGGGCGCTCCAGGTTCTCCTTCGATAGGAGCCAGCAGGTAACGGTGGGGATTTCGAGGTCCTCGGTCCATTGCAGGAACTCGATGAACTTGGCCATCCCGACCCGGTACGACGCCGCGTAGTCGGGCAGGCCTTCGCTCCTGGCGTACCTGCGGTGGCCGTCGTGGATCACCCCGATGTGCCGAGGCAGCTTGCTCCGGTCGAGCCCGGAGAGAAGGTGATCCTCGTAGAGGCGGTAGAGGGGGCGTGTGGCCAGATCCCCGAATCCCATGCGCCGCATGGTAGGAGAGTGCTGGCAAATGGTGAATAGGGCGCTCGCCCTAACCGGTTTCGGCGCAGCCAACGGAGAGTCGTGGTTGTACGCAGTAGCCGGGCAATCGCCAGCGGGTGGTGCCAGGCTGCCCTCAGGACGCCAGGGGAAGACGTGCTCGTGACAAGCCGGAGAACCTCGTCCGTACCATGGTTCGTACCGCTCGCCATGCTGGCGGCGTCGCTGCCGTTGATCGCACCGAACGACGAGATGGCGTTGGCGGCGGCCGCCGAGGACGATGCGACCGCGACCAGGCCGCGAGCCACTACGAAAGGGCCTGGCATGAGTACCAAGGCGCCGTCACCGCCGAGCACCGAGGCGGACGAGCGAAAGGGCGCCTCGGCGCCCGCTCGCCGCTTTCTGTGAAAGCGCCGCTCGGTGCCAAGATGCGGACGACACAAAGGGGAGAGCCATCGTGGCCATGTCCGACGAACACAAGGCAGCGCTGGCCCAGGGGCGTGCCGAAGCCAGGTCAATCAAGGCGTATCTCGCAGTCGCGACCATACCGAAGAAGCGGGGCAGGCCGGTGACGCGAGCCTCGCTCGAGGAGAAGATCGCATCGCTCGACGAGAAGGTGGGTACGGAGAACGATCCCCTCGCCAGGGTCGAGCTGATCCAGGCCAGGATCGACGCCCAACGTGCCCTCGACGACCTCCACAGCGCCGCCGACCTCGAGGCGCTCGAGCCAGGGTTCATCGAGCACGCCGCCTCGTACTCCGACCGCAAGGGCATCACCTGGACGGCTTGGCGCGAGGCCGGGGTGCCGGCCTCGACATTGCGCAGCGCCGGGATCAAGCAAACGCGTCAGCGCCGAACGTAGGAAGCTGGTCGCTGCTGCCGGTAGGTCACCACCGGGCTCATTCGTTTGGGCGGGCAAGACTGATCCGCGTTTACGAACTCGGCATTAACCCACCCCCCATTGGCGGCCGATACAACACGTATGGCCGCTCCTGTAATGGAATCCATTACCGATCCTCATCGGTACGCTGTCGATGTGCACTTCCACCTGGCTCGTTGGACACTGGGGAGGATGCAGAACCCGGTAAGGGGCATCCTCCATGGAAGCGCGGCGCTCGCCGGAATCGTAGGAACGGTGCTGCTGATCCTGCACGCTCCGACCTGGCCGCGTCGGGGGGGAGTGATGGTGTTCGGGCTGGCAATCGTGGCCCTCTACACCACGAGCTCTCTGTACCACGCCATCCCGTGGCGAGAGCGGTGGAAGAAGCGCATGCAGCGGCTGGACCGCTCCATGATCTTCATACTCATCGCCGGCACGTATACGCCGTTTGCGGTCATCGTGCTGGATGGCCCGTTGCGGTGGATCGTGCTCGCAATCGCCTGGGGCATCGCCATCAGCGGCGTCGTGCAACAGGGTCTGTTCCCAAGGGTTCCCGGATGGGTGCCGGTGGCGATGAGCACCGTGCTTGGGTGGCTGTCGCTGCTGTTCATCTGGCCGCTCATCGAGCGCCTGGGATGGCTACCGATAGGCTGGATAGCGGCCGGCGGCGTCATCTACACGATCGGGATGGTGTTCCTCGTCACCAACCGGCCTCGGCTATGGCCAAGGGTGTTCTCGTATCACGAGGTGTTCCACATCATGACCGTCTCCGCCACCGCCCTGCACTTCGTCGTGGTGTGGCGCTGGGTCGTGCCCTTCGCCCTGTAGCCCTCGGGTGATGGTCGGGAACCCACTCGCGGGCACTGCGCGATCGATTTCCCTCAGCGCGTAGTCAGCCCCTGCCGTGCCCCGTTGAACCGGCTTAGGTCTCGTCGCTCCCATCGAAATCCAGCGACGCTGAGTTGATGCAGTAGCGGAGCCCTGTCGGATTCGGACCATCGTTGAAAACGTGGCCGAGGTGGGCTCCGCAGTTCGTACACACCACCTCGGTGCGCTTCATCAGCAGACTGCGATCGACCTTGCTTTCGACCGCAGCTTCAGAGGTCGGCTCGTAGAAACTGGGCCATCCGCTGCCCGATTCGAACTTGGTCTCGCTCGAGAACAAAGGTTCCCCGCACACCACGCACATATACGTGCCCGAGTCATGCTTATCCCATAACTCGCCGGTGAAGGGGCGCTCGGTCCCCGCCTCCTGGGTGACATGGAATTGGAGGGGCGTGAGCCGCTCCTGCAGTGAGGAATCGGTGTGATCTGTCATGTGCTTAAGGCTACCGCGACTCGGTTCAATCGGCGACGTTGCACCTAGAGTTGCCCCATGACAGTCGCCTGTCCTTCGTGCAACGCTGAAGCTGCCCCGGGAGCGTGCCGGGGCACCTGGCCGAGGCCCGCGGCGATCTCGAGAAGGCCGTCGCGTACTCTCTAGAGGCCGTCGCCGTCGCTGAAGACTTCGGCCGAACCACCGACGCCACACTGGCCCGAATCGACGCCGCACGTGTGCTGAGTGACGATCGGCTTGGCCCGACGATCGCCGCCGCCCGAAAGCAAGCCGAACGAATGGGCGCCGATCGACTTCTCGCGCAACTCGACGAGATCGAGGGGGTCTCTGGGTCCGAGGCCGCCAGGGCCTAGGAGGGTGTTGTGCAATTCTCCAGCGGGCCGTCGCGGCCGGGAGAAACCGAGTCACCGCAACGCTCGAGCAGGCGGCGGCCCGTAGCACTCGTCATTGTTCAACACCCTCCTAGTCGACCGCGGCTTCCACCTCAAGCTCGACCTTCCACGCCGGATCCAACAGCGCAGCGACGACGACCATCGTTGCCGCCGGTGCCGCCTCGCCGAACAGCTCGCGGTGGGCACGGCCGATGTCGTCAGAGTCGGCGCCGTCGGTGATGTACATCCGGGTGCGAACCACGTCGGACGGCGATGCCCCGAACTCGGCCAAGGCGGCGATGGCGATCTCGCCGCAACGCAGCATCTGCTGGTAGGCGGTTGTGGCGACTTGTTCCCCAGCCGGCGGAATGGGTGCGGTCCCGGCGATCTCGATGTGGTCCCCGAAGCGCAGCCCACGGGAGAACCCATACCGCTCTTCGTACGGGGAGCCCGACCTGACGTACTGTCTCGGCATCAACCGATGCTACGCCGGCACTTGGCACTCGCGTGTTCCGACTTGCCACCTGCGACTTGCGACTTGCCACTTGCGACCTAAAACGTGTCACACCCGGCTGATACGGTGTTGGCATGATGAAACGAACAACGCCAGACATCCGCAACGACTCGGTGCTCGAAGCGTGGTTCGCCGACGCCGGCATCGTGGTGGAGACCGTCGAACGCTGTCCCGTCGCCGCCTGTGAGCGTTGTCGGAGGGCACTCGACCGGGTGGCGTGATTTCGCCTCGGACCCGAGGGATGCAGAGCTAAACCGGGTCCGAGACAGCCCTAGGAGACTCTACGGCCACGCGATCTTCGGCTGGCAACCCGACGATGCCCTACCGTGCGCAGGCCCTCACCAACACCGCTTCGCCGAACACATGGCCGTCGGCCGCGGCCAGGATATCGGCCTTGGTTGCTCTCTCTGGCTAACGGCGGGGGCTGCCGTCCGTTTAGAGCTGGTGAAAATGCCGGGGTGCGAAGAGGGCGAACTCGTTCGCCTCGGTGTGAACCCCCGTCACGAGCAAGCCTTGACCGCGGAAGTCTCTCGGAAATCTCCCTGCGCCAAGGGCCCGAGGTGGGAAGGGCCTTTCGGCCCTGATGGGGCGTCCCTCGATCGCGTTACATGTACGAGACCCTTGAGAAACGATTCACAAGGAGGAGTACATGAAGAAGACCCTGACACTCGCTATCGCGGCGGCGTTGGTCGCAGCGGCGTGTGGAACTGCCGCCGATGACCTACCAACCGACCTGGGAAGCGACGGCATTCGGGTTGTGGGGGTCACGCTGTCCGAGTTCTACTTCAGCCCCGCCGTCGTCGAGGTCGAGCAAGGTGAGACAGTGAGGTTCGTCGTGACAAACGACGGCGTTGCCGAGCACGAGTTCGAGCTATCGAACGATGCCGCCATCGAGGAGCACCTCGAAGGGGGCCACGACGAGCACGACGAAGGCATGGACGACATGGACATGACTGAGAAGCTGACCCTGGCGCCAGGCGAGACCGGCGAACTGACCGTGACATTTGACGGTGGGTACGGCTGGGTCGTCTGCCTGATCCCAGGCCACTACGAGGCAGGCATGATGATGGAGGTCGTCTACCAGAAGTAGGTCGGCCGCCGACCGAGCGACTGGGAGGGCTGCCGCGAGGCGGACCCGCATCACTTTCGGGACTTTCGCAAGCCCGCCCGAATCTCGGCGCGGGGCGTCGCTGACTCTTCGGGCCTTGGTGGGTTTAGGGCAGCAGGGGGTTCAGCCCTGGCATCCTGTCTTGTTTCCCGTCCCCGTTCGAGTCGAAGCACGAGAAAAGCCAGTCCCCCTCGGGCGCGTTGCGGTCCGTCGCCAAGTAGGCGGCGAAGAAGTACGTGGTGCTGCGGTTGTAGGTCTGGTCGGGGTCGAGCTCGGTCTCCCTGCTGAGGGCGCCCTTCAGGTAGGAGTTGAAGCCCAGTTGGCATTCTCCGCCCTGGGCGATCGCGGTCTGGGCCGCCGCGATGATGCGCTGGAGGTGCGCGATGATTTCCTCGTCGGACCCCAGCGTGGCGGCTGCCGCCTCGGGGGCTTTCTCTCTTACGAAATCCACGACGCTGACGCCTTGGATTGCGGTCGTATCCGGGTCCATGGTCGCCGGCTCAGCGCTGGCAGCGGCGCTGGCGCACGAGGCGGTCAACAAGCTGGCTGCGATGGCGGCGGCGATGGCCCTCATGAGTTTGTATGTCGGCAGAAACGGCGGATCCCTATAGGCCGCGCTTCGGGCGCCGGACAAGAAGACCGCGACCAACGCCGCGCACGCGTCGACGGGCGAGTGCCCAACCTCAGCGCCGAGGCCGCCAGCGATCTCAGCGGTGGGCCACGATCCTCGGCGGTCCCACGCGCTCGCCGGCTGCGAACCTACCGGCCGTAGGTGCCCATCAACACCGCATCGCCGAGCACATGACCCTCGGCGGCAGCCAAGACCTCGGCCTTGGTCGCTCCCTCCGCTAGACCCAGTTCGGCATCGAGCGCCAGCATTTTGAAGAAATAACGATGGGTACCGGACGGCGGGCACGGGCCCCCGTAGCCGCTTCGCTGCCACGAATTGAGACCGCCGGTCCCGGTCGCGCCAACATCCTCGGGAACCGACGCGGTCACCGGAATGTCAAAGACGACCCAGTGATCCCAGGTTCCCCCGGGAGCATCCGGGTCGTCCACGACGAGGACCAACGACACCGTCCCTTCCGGAACACCTTCGATTGCCAGTTCGGGCGACACATCGGCACCGTCACAGGTGAACCGGTCCGGGATCGTGCCTTCATGGGTAAAAGCGGGAGAGGTCAGTTGCATAGCTGCTCCTCGACTCGTTGTGCTGGGCGCCGGAGTCGCCTCCGTTGTCGTGGTGGTCGTCGTTACGGTTGACGCTGGGGTCGAGCCGGAGCAGGCGGCGAGGATCACGGCGCCGATCACCGGCAACAAACGCTTGGTCATCGGATGCAGCTAATCGGGCCACATGGCCTCATGATCCAGAACCTTCACCAGCCCAGGAGTCGAGCAACGCAAACGCCTCCTTTTCTGAATACGGCCCTTCGTCGATGCGCCGCTCGAGAAGCATATCCATGATCTCCCCGACCCTGGGCCCTGGCTCGAGACCGAGGTACTCCATTACCTGGTTGCCGTCGATCGGAGGGCGCATGGCCTGCAGCTCCTCGCGCTGACCAAGCTCCTCGATCCTCTGTTCCAGTTCGTCGATCCGGTTGGCGATGGCTCGAGCCCGCTTTGCGTTCCTCGTCGTCACATCGCTGCGCACCAGTTCGTTCAAGTCCTCGAGGAGCGGGCCGGCGTCGCGGACGTAGCGGCGTACTGCGGAATCCGTCCAACCCATCTTGTAGGTATGGGGCCGCATGTGCAGGAAGACCAGCCGCGACACGTCGTCCACCACGGACTTGCGATAACGGAGCTCGGTCATCTTCCTCCTCGTCATCCGGGCACCGACCACCTCGTGATGGTGGAACGAGACACCGCCCGGTCCGAACTCTCTCGTCTCCGGCTTGCCGACGTCATGGAACAGAGCCGCAAGCCGGAGTCGCAGTCGAGGGGAGGTCTTCTCGACCACGGCGATCGTGTGCGCCAGAACATCCTTGTGGTGGTGGATCGGATCGCTCTCCAGGGCGAGAGCGGGAAGCTCCTGGATGAACTCGCCTGCTAGGCCGGTGTCAACCAGGCCAACCAACGCCGGCCCGACATCATCGCCGACGATGAGCCGGTCGAATTCACCTCTGATCCGTTCGGCGGATACGATGTCGAGTCGATCGTGCAGCCGATGCACGGCGGCCACCGCCTCCTCGGTCGGGGCAAAACCCAACGTCGATACGAAGCGAAACAGCCGCAACATCCGCAAGGGGTCGTCACCAAAAGAAACTTCTGGATCCAACGGGGTCCGCAGCAGCCCCGCCTGCAGGTCGCCAAGGCCACCGGTCGGGTCGATCATCTCGGGTGTGCCCTGGTCGCGGCCCGGGATGCCGATGCCCATTGCGTTGATGGTGAAGTCGCGGCGGAACAGATCCTCCTCGATACTCTCTGAGAACACCACCTCCGGCTTCCTGCTGTCGTCGCGGTAGACCTCAGACCGGAACGTTGTGATCTCGTAGATGTGCCCTTCGCGGATCACCCCGATGGTTCCGAACCGTTTGCCGGCGACGTACACGTCTCCCGCCCATGGCCTGACGATCTCTTCTATCACGTCCGGTGTTGCGTCGGTGGCGAAGTCGAGATCGGCGTTGGGCCGATCGAGGAGCGCGTCGCGTACGCTTCCGCCGACCAGGTACAGCTCGTGACCGGAGGCACCGAAGAGTGCCGCCAAGTGACGCGACGGGCTCGCCGGGGCCAGCACTGCCTCCAGCCGCGGCGGAATCATGCGACTCGCGACTCGCGACTCGCGGTTGGCGACTTCCAAGTCAATCGTCTCTCCACTTGTTTGCCAGGGCGTCTGCGTACTCGTTCCATGTGAAGTTGGCGTGACCCTTGATCCAGACCAACTCGACCTCGGGGCGACCACCGTACGCCCGGTAGGCGTTCTTCACCAGGTCCAGGTTCTTCGGAACCTTGGAACCATCTGGCCCGGCTCTCTTTCGCTGCCAGCCACGCTCTTCCCAGCCGCTCGCCCACTCGTTGATGGTTTTGACCGCAAGGTCCGAATCCGAGTACACCGTCACCGGCGTGCCGTCAGGGACCAGCTTGAGGCCCTCGATCAGGGCAAACAGCTCCATCCGGTTGTTGGTGGTGTCGGGATCGAATCCATGCGCCTCATCGATGATCTGCCCGTCGACGACGTATACCGCCCCCCACCCCCCGGGACCGGGGTTGCCGGCACACGCCCCATCGGTGAACACACCGGTGTCGGGATCACCATCGGTAGCGACGGTGGTGGATGCCGCTCCACCCTCATCGCGACATGATTGACACAACCGTGGCGTCCATCCCGGATATCGGTCGAGCACTCGCTCGGGAAGCGAGAACGTCGTCCCGCAGCTCTCGCAGGTAAAATCGGCCATCGCCCGGGGAGGGTACCGGCGTTCGGACCGCCGATCGCGGTAGAGGCTCCGCAAACAGTGCGCCATCCGGTCTGTTTTGGTAAGACCATTTGCGGAGCCGTGGCCCGAGCGGCCCGTAGCCAGGAGCGGGAGAGGATGGTCAACCTCTGTCGAGAAGACCGGTCAATTATCGGTGCACGCTCTCAGTTGGCGACTCGCTCCAGACGCCGCCCCTGTGCCGCCGCTTTGAAGTCCGTTACCGAGGCTGCATGCGACGTCGCTGCTTCAAAGCTGATATCGCCGTTCTCGTACAGCTTGAAGATGGCTTGGTCGTAGGAGCGCATTCCGAAGAAGTCGCCCTCAGCGATGTCCTCGACGATCTCGTCCAGCAACTCCGGATCGGCGATTCTGGCTGCCACCCTTTCGGTGTTGACCAGCACCTCGACCGCGGCGACCCTGCCCTTGCCATCGGCTCGCGGGATGAGCTGCTGGCTCACGATGCCTTTGAGATTCGTCGCCAGCGTCTTGCGGATCTTCTGCTGCTGGTGCGGGGGGAAGAATTCGACGAGCCGGCGGATGGTCTCGACGCCGTCGAATGTAGGGAGGACGGCAATGATGAGATGGCCGCTCTCGGCAGCATTGATGGCCGCCGTCATCGTTTCCATGTCGGGAAGTCCGCCTACGAAGATCACGTCGGTGTCCTGGCCGACCGCGGCGGTGATCCCAACCGCGTACGAGGCGGTGTCGACCCCGATCTCGCGCTGAGAGATGATCGACTGCTGGTCCGGGTAGAGGATCTCGATCGGATCTTCCAGCGTCACGACGCTGGTTCGCCTGGTGGCGTTGATCCGGTTGATCAAAGCGCCGGCCGTGGTCGTCTTGCCAGAGCCGGCCGGCCCTGTCACAAAAACGAGGCCGGGACGTTCGTCGGCCAGCTTCTCGAGCACCACCCCGGGCAACCCGAGCTCGCGAAACGTGCCCTTGACCGGCGACACCCTGCGCAGCACCAGGCTGACGGAGCCCCGCTGCCTGAAACTAGAGACGCGAAACCGCCCACGCCCCGGTCGACTGATGGCAAAGTCGGCTTCGCCGGCCTCATTGAACGTGTGCCTGGCGCGGTCGGTGATGATGCCGTTGAGATAGTGCTCGGTGTCGTCGGGAGTCAAGGTAGGCAGCTCGGCGCGATGGACGACACCATTGATCCGAAACACCGGAGGTGAACCGACCTTCAGATGCAAATCCGATCCCCCGACGCCGCTGAGTTTGTCCAGCAGTTCATCGAGGGAAGGCAGCGGTGAGCTCACGGGTAAACCTTCCACAAGCGTTCCCATACAGTTTCGGTATCGGCCTGCTCCGGCAAGGGCTTAAACGACATCCCAATACGGTGAAAGCGCCTCAACTGCCCGATCCACGGCATGATCGGCGGATTCGCTTGCGCTGCCTGAGAATCGGAGACCAGGTGACGGGTAGGCGTGCCCGCGAAGAGTGGCGGAAACCGAGTCGCCGATGGCATCTAGTGCCGCGTCAGGCAACGTTTGCGCGTTTTGTGATTTCGCGCAGTGTCGTGTCGTGGGCGTTGGCGTTCCGCCAGCGGATGTAGCGGCGGATCATTGAGTTCTGTTCGTCGTGGCTGCGGTGGTCGGTGCCGTCGAGGGTGAAGTAGCGCAGCGCCTGGAACTGGGCTTCGATCCGGTTCAGCCATGAGGCGTTGGTCGGCACGTACGCCAACTCGACGTTGTTGTCTCTCGCCCAGTCGCCAACACGACTGTCGACTCTGGTGGAGAGGTGCGGGCTGAAGTTGTCTAACACGATGGCGATCCGCATCTCGGGCGGGTACAGGCTGCGCAGGTATCGACAGAACGCCAGGAACGTGACACGTTTCTTGTTGGTCTTGATGTGCCCGTAGATCTTGTCGGCGCCCAGGTCGTAGGCGGCGAACAGGTGCCTCACCCCGAGCGTCCGGCGATACGTTGCTCGTCGTCTCCGACGCCGCTGGCGCCCGTCGCCTCGTGGTGGCGTCTTCGATGCCACCGGCGCCCATTGTCGGCCGGGCCGGGGCAGCAGGTTCAGCGGCCCGAACTCGTCCATACACAACACCACCTCGGGATCGTCGACACCTGGTTGGGTCTTGCCGTCAACAAGGTCATACAACTCCAGGACCCGGTTCTTCTTCGCTTCGAAGTCCGGGTCGGTCGACTGCTTCCACGTTTTGATCACTTGAAACGACACGCCCTCCTCACGGAGCAGGACCCGCAGGCCCTCATGGCTGATGTCGTCGACCACCCCCTCAGCGACCAGGAACTCGGCCAGCTTGGACAGGCTCCACGTCGAGAACGGCAACCCATGATCGACCGGGCGAGACAACGCCATCTTCTTGATCTCGTGTCGTTGCGGCAGCGTGAACGTCGGGGGCCGACCCCCCGCATATCTCGGATACAGCGAATCGAACCCGTCATCATTGAAATTGTGGATCACCGCACGCACCCGACCCAAAGAGGTGAACGCCACCTCAGCGATCCCGGCGACGTCCATCCCCTGAGCCGATAACAACACCATCTGCGCCCGCCGCCACGTCACCACCGACCCCGACGAGCGGCGCACGATCCGCAACAGACGGTTCCCCTCATCATTGCTGATATCACGAACTTGAACCCTGCCAGCCACGCTTCCTCCCATCGACGACAACATCGACAAGGAGTATGCGCGACCCAGAACGGAAAAACGCGGACCCGACACCCCGAACATTGCCTGCTACGGCACTAGGTCGTAACCTCCTTCGAGCCAGAAAACGGTTCGTCCGGCAGGCGGCAACGGCGCCAGCGCAGAAGCCATCATCGCAAAGTCATTGTCCACAAGGCGGATATCGGCGAGCGGATCGGCGATGTGTGCGTCGTATCCCGCACTCACCAGAAGCCAGCCTGGGCCGAACTGCTGGACAATCGGGACGATGACCCTGGCGAAAGCCTCCTCGTAGATGGCTCCGTCGGCACCTCCGGGCACGGGGATGTTGACGGTGGCGCCCGTCCCTGCACCTTCGCCGATCTCATCGCCCCATCCGGTGCCCGGATAGAACGGGTACTGATGTATCGATGCGTACAAAACATCGGGGTTCGCAGCGAAAATCGCCTGGGTGCCGTTGCCGTGGTGAACGTCCCAGTCGACGATGGCCACCCGATGTCCCGAAGCCGCCAGCCTGGCTGCGGTCACCGCCACATTGTTGAGCAAACAGAAGCCCATGGCTCGGTCGGCCTCGGCGTGATGCCCTGGGGGACGCATGGCAACGAACCCCACGTCAGCCGCACCGGCTTCGAGGCTGTGGACCGCGGTGGCCCCGGCACCGGCGGCGCTGACGGCGGCGTCCCATGATCCAGGGGAAGCGTAAGTGTCGGCGTCGATGCTGCCGCCGCCCTCTGCGCACAGACGCTCGAGTGCGGACATGAACGCTGCGTCGTGAATGGCAAGCAGGTCAGTTTGGGTGGCAGGATCTGCCTCGACCTCCACAACGGTGAGGCCAGACCGGACCACGCCGTCGACGGCGGCGGTGACCCGCTCGGGGCGCTCCGGATGCCCGCGCGTCGGCACGTGGCCGAAACTCGAAGGATGGGTGACGAGTGCGACCCGCATCGGCCGCATCCTTGCAGGGTCCGCAGCGTTCAAGATCATGAGTCCGGTGCGTGATACGTGATACGTAATACGTAATACGCAGAATGGGGGAACCGCCTCACACCCCACGGTCGCCGGTACGCTGCCCATGTCTGCTGGTCACCGTGGAGGGGAAATGTCGGTTACGGAGAGCGCACCGCCCGTGCAGCAGCGCGGCCGGTGGCCGGGGCCGATCCGCCTACGACGTGGTTGGGCTCGAGCAGACGCGCGCCCTTGGAACGACAGAACGCCCGATGCCAACTTGCGCATCATTCGAGGGGGTGCTTCCTTCCTGGATGCGTGCACCGCCTGGCTCATCGGCAGCGGAGCTCCGTCTGTGCTTTCCCCGCCCCTGGGCTCGGGCGCGGCCAAGACGTGGGAGTCTGTCGGCTACCAGCGTTCCGTCCCGCTGTCACTGATGCGTCTCGAGTTGGCACAACCGGTGCCCGCGCCGAACCACCTCGTAGTCTCGGACGACGTGGTCCTCGATGACCTTCTTCGCATCGATCACGCCGCCTTCGACGATTTCTGGCAGTTTGACCGAGTCGGTCTCGAGGAGGCGATCAAAGCAACCAGCAATGCCAGAACGTTGACCATCCGCGGACCCGAGGCCGACCCGGTGGCATACGCGGTGATCGGCCTCGGACATGCCATCTCCTACCTGCAGCGCCTTGCCGTTCACCCCGACTGGCAACGGTCCGGTATGGGGCGCTCTCTGGTGCGCGCCTCGGCCCGGGTGGCACGGACCGCAGGAACGCGGGCCATGGTGTTGAACACCCAACAGCAAAATGAACCAGCGATTCGGCTCTACACTTCAGAGGGGTTCGTCACTCAGCCGGAACCCCTCACGGTGCTTCGCCGGAGCTGAACTCCTATGCCGCCACGCCTGCCAGATCGCTA
>JACZST010000026.1 GCA_022574065.1 Acidobacteriota bacterium | reverse complement strand
CATCGCCGTTCGGCATAGCGGAGGAGTCTAGGCGGCCCCTACCGGCGGATCATCAGCCCATTCGGCGGCCTACTCGCCTTCTCCCGTGCCCGGCCCTGGCCAAAGCTGATCGCCTCGAGGGTGGCGTTGTAGACAAATCGCTCTCGCTTTGGCGAGGCGAGGAAACGACCGGCGGCGATGAGACGAAGACCGGTCCGTTTCCGACCTCGACCGGGTACGAGCGGACCGCTTCGCCGCCGAAACTCGCCCGCCCTGGTCGAGCTCAAACTTCCAGTTGTGCCAGGCGCAGGTGAGCGTCTCTTCCTTGACTTCGCCCTGGAGGAGTGCGTAGCCCTGGTGGGGGCAGCAGTTGTCGATGGCTTAGATGTCGTTTGCGGTACGGAACAGGGCAATCCGTTTGTCGTAGTGGCGGAACATCCTGCGCTCGCCGACGGACAGATCGTCGATGCTGACTGCCGGAACCCATTCATCGACTGGCACGTCGGTTCTCCTCTGATGGTTGCGCTCAACCTACAACTTCAAGCTTGCTTGAAGTCAAGAGCCAAGAAGTCGCAAGTCGCGTGTCGCAAGTCGCAAGTCGCAAGAACGCATCCGCCTCAAGGTCGTCTGAAACCGGTTCGTCCGGACTGTTCTCTACGACGCGTCGCGTGGGTACCGTTCTCGGCATGCCCAACCGCCTTGCCAAATCAACCTCTCCGTACCTGCTGCAGCACCAGGACAATCCCGTCGATTGGTACGAGTGGAGTGAGGAGGCCTTCGTCGAAGCCGAGGCCACCCGCCGGCCGATCCTGCTGTCGGTGGGGTACTCGGCGTGTCACTGGTGCCATGTGATGGCTCACGAGTCTTTCGAGGATGCAGAGACCGCGACCTACATGAACGAGCATTTCATCAATATCAAGGTCGACCGCGAGGAGCGACCCGATGTCGACTCCATTTACATGGAGGCGGTGCAGGCCATGACCGGTCGCGGCGGGTGGCCGATGACGGTGTGGCTCACACCAGATCGGAAACCGTTCTACGCCGGCACCTACTTTCCTAACACCGAGCGGCACGGCATACCGTCGTTCCGCCAAGTGATGGAATCGATCAGCGATGCCTGGCAGAACCGCACCGACGAGCTGATCGCGCAGGCCGACCAGCTGACCGGCGACGTCAACCAAAAGTTGCCTGCTGCAGGCGACGCGCCGGGTAGCGAGGTGCTCGAGGCTGCCTACGACAGGATCGCCGCCGAGTTCGATCCCTCCTTTGGAGGGTTCGGAGCGGCACCGAAGTTCCCGCAGCAGCCCGTGCTCGAGTACCTGCTCAGAATCCACCGCGAGGAGTGGGCGCCGCGAGCCGGGGACATGCTGCGGTCGACCCTGTTGGCAATGGCCGATGGCGGTATCCACGACCAGCTTGCCGGAGGTTTCGCCCGGTACTCGGTGGATGCGCGTTGGCTGGTGCCGCATTTCGAGAAGATGCTTTACGACAACGCCCAGCTGGCGCGCCTCTACCTGTGGGGAGGGATCGAGTTCGATGAGCCACGATTCATTGAGGTTGCTCGCAGCACTTTCGACTACATGGTCGGCGACCTACGGCACCCGGATGGAGGTTTCTTTTCCGCGGAGGATGCGGACTCTGAGGGGGTCGAGGGAAAGTTTTACATGTGGACTCGCGACGAGTTCGACGCCGTGCTGGATAACGACGCCGACGCAGCCGCCGCCTTCTTCGGTGTCACGGTTGGGGGCAACTTCGAGGGAACGAACGTGTTGCACCGTCCCACCGACGCCGGATGGGACGCCACGATCGAATCCGCACGATCACGCCTTCTCCACCACCGTGCTGCCAGGGTGCGCCCCGGCCTCGACGACAAGATCGTCGCATCCTGGAACGGCCTCGCTCTCCGCGCCTTCGCCGAGGCCGGGGCGGCGCTCCACGATGATGGTTACCTGGACGCCGCTCGATCCTGTGCCCGGTTCATCGCCGAGCACCTCATCGTCGACGGGAGATTGATGCGATCATGGCGCGAGGGCAGGGCAGCGGTCCGTGGATTTCTCGAAGACTACGCGGCGGTGGCCGTGGGTATGTTCGCCCTGTTTGCCGCTAGTGGTGAGTTCGAGTGGTACGAGGTCGGGCGCGATCTCACCCTCAGCATCGGCGACCGTTTTGCCGACCCGAACGGTGGGTTTTTCGACACCTCGTCGGATGCGGAGAGCCTCATCAAACGTCCGAAGAGCCAGGCCGACAATCCGCTGCCTTCGGGTAATGGCCTGGGCGCCGAGGCCACATTGATGCTCGCCGGGTATACCGGGGACGACGACCTGTACCGGTCAGGTTTGGAGGCACTGCGTTCAGCCGGCCTCCTCATGGAGCGATACCCGTCGATGGTGGGCCATCACCTCTCTGTCCTGTTTTCTTCATCGCGGATGCGGGAACTGGCGGTAGTCGGACCGGCCTGGGCAGAGCTCTCGTTGCCCTACTGGGAGCGGTTCCGCCCCGAGATCGTCGTTGCTGCGTCATCGACCGGCGAGGAGCCCCTAGCCCTGTTCAGCGACAGGGCGAGCAACGGTGACACGCTGGCCCATCTGTGTGAACGGCAGGTGTGCAACTTGCCGACCGGCGATCCGGCGGCGTTGAGTGCGCAGCTGGCGGAATCCGGTTAGACGCTTGGCTTGCTGCGCCGCGAATGGCGCTCCGTATCGGGGCGCGATCCTGTCTCTGTCGGCGAGGGCGTTTGCGGAGCCGTGGCCCGAGCGGCCAGTAGCCGAGCGCGGGAAAATGGCTCCGCTTCTGTCGGGACCACGGTCACCTATTGGATGCGCGCTCTTGGCACTTGCAGGAAAACTCACACGCCGGGCCTTTGATGCCCGGCCGCCAGGCGGCCAATCCATGCCTGCCGCGCAGATCCGTCGTACCGTTGGCCCATGAGGATCGCAACGCTCGTCGGCGCCGTCGGAGTGCTGGCCGTCTTGGCGCTCATCGGCTGGAGCCAGCAGCGTCGGCTCCTCTACTTCCCTGAACCCAGCCCCGGTTCACCGCCTAGTGGGTGGCGCGAGGTGACGCTGGTGACAAACGATCGGCTCGAGCTAACGGCTTGGCAGACCGTAGACGAGCCGGAGGGGCCGTTGGTGATCATCTTTCCCGGCAATGCAGGGAACCGAGCGGGCCGGGTGGCTCTCGGTGACGCGCTGGCGGCGCGGGGGTTCGGCGTGCTCCTCGTCGAGTATCGCGGCTACGGCGGCAACCCGGGTCATCCAACGGAGGCCGGGTTGGCCGAGGACGCAGCGACCGCAGCTCGGTTTGCTCGTTCGGTGGCACCGGGACGCCCCATCGTCTACTACGGCGAGTCGCTCGGCGCTGCCGTCGCCGTCGGGCTTGCGATGGACATGCCCCCTGCGGCACTCATCCTCGGCTCGCCATTCACCTCAGTGGTGGACGTCGGCCGCCATCACTATCCGTGGGCTCCCGCCTTCCTGTTCCGCGACTCGTATCCATCGCTTGCCAGGGTCGAGGCGGGTGGTCTCGACGGTGTACCCGTTCTGGTGACCGCCGGCAGCGCAGACACCGTCGTCCCGTTCGAGCAAAGCCGCGCGATCGCCGACGCCAGCGGAGCCGAGTGGTACGAGGTTCCCGGGGTTGATCACAATGATCCGGCGATCCGATCGGCGCCCACCCTCCTCGACCGATTTGTTGAGTTCATCGACCGGGCGCTTGGCGGTGCTAGTTGAGAGCGGGCACCGATAAGTGACGGGTCGGCTCTCGAAAGCAGGAGCTATTTTCCCGCTCTCGGCTACGGGCCGCTCGGGCCACGGCTCCGCGAAGGGCCACGCCAACGGAGACCGGATCGCAAGTTGCGGAGCCTCTCGGGCTGCCCGGCTCGAGATGCGTCTGCGGACTGTGCCAATCGGCGGTGTCGGCCGGCGACACCCGGCCGCTAGGGTGGCGGGTCGATACGGGAGAGAGCTGAGGGGAGTGGGGGGACTCGCCGCCAGCCCCTTCCGGGAGTGGGAAGGAGGCAGCCTTGTACGAGAGAATGTCGCTGGCCGAGCTCGACGCTGAGCTCGGCGAATACGTGGACGACCTGGCATCGAAGTGGTGGTGGTTCCTGGTGGGCGGCATCGTGTCGGTGCTGTTTGCCCTGTGGATTCTCTTCTGGCACGACTGGAGCGAGGATTCCGTCAAGATCTTCCTCGGCATGTTCCTGCTGGTGTGGGGCGGGTTCCGGCTCGCCACGTCATTCGCTTACTACGGAGACGCCAGGTGGTGGCTGATGCTGTCCGGTGTTGCTGGCATCGGGTTTGGGATCGCCGCCTTTCTGTGGCCGACGAGCCTTGTCGTGCTTGCCAACATCGTGGCGTTGTGGCTCATCGTCAGCGGCGTGCTCACCGTGATCGCCGGCTTGATGCGAGCCAGAGAGCCGCGCTGGTTGTTCGTGCTCTGGGGTGTCCTTGCCGGGTTGATCGGGATCTGGCTCCTCGGAAACGAGGCATTGACGCTGGTGACGATCATCTTCTTCATCGGTATCAGCGCCCTGCTGTTCGGGACCATGGAAATCATTGCGTCGTTCCAGATCAAGGGTTTGCGCAAGGATTACGAGCGCGCCCGCACCCAGGTGTACGACCAGCTCAACACACTCGCCGACCTCCACGCCAAGGGAGTGCTCACCGACGAGGACTACGCCAAGGAAAAGGCCACGATCTTCATCGGCTAGAGGCTCCGCAGTTGCGGTGCCGTGGCCCGAGCGGCCGCCGCGTAGCGGCAGGAGCGGGAAAAGTGGCAGGCTCCTCAAATTGCGCGCTCCGAGCTCGTTGGCAGCGCCAGTTGCGGAGCGTGGCTCGAGCTGCCCGTAGCCAAGCGCGGGAAAATGGCTGCCTCCGCAAACAGAGAGCGATACGTGCCGTGAGCCTGCTCAGATGATGTGATCCTGGAGCACGCTCCACACAGACGGGTGGGCCAGTTCGTCGCGCATCGACCGGAGTGTTGCCAGAAACGCCGGGATAGCGCCATCGGCCGCCATCAGATTCGGCCGCGAAACGGCGAGGACCCGATCGTCCGGGCGAAGCACGAGCACATCGGTATCCGGCCATGTCCTGCGGACGAGATCGAGCTCGATGGCGAGCGCGCCGCGGCCGGCGCGGTCCATGATGTCTTCGTAGAAGCGCCCGCCGGAGCGGGCCGTTGTAGGGGCCATCGGGGCGATGACGATGACGAGGTCGAGCGGTTCCGGGTTGCACAGGACGAGGTCGACGCTCGTTCCCGATGCCACCCCGCCGTCCACGTACCAACGACCGTCGATCGAAACCGGCTCATAGACGAAGGGCACCGCACTCGACGCAGCAACCGCAGTCTTGAGCGGGACCTCGGGGGCGGCATCGGTCCCAAACGGAACCCTGGCGCGGGCTTCGAGATCGTAGGAGACGACGACGGTTGGCTTCGAGGGCCAACCGTCTGCGAGCGCTCCAACCGAGCCCTCGAGCCACTCAACGAGCGCCTCCGTCGAATACACAGCAGGAGTGCCGAGAGCGATTCCCACACCGGGCTTGGTGATGCCGGGCACGAGTCCTTTGGTCACCCAGCGGATCAGGCCCCTGGGCCGGATGCGCCTGTACAGACGGCTATGCAGCCACTCTGCCAGGTCCATTCCAGCGAGGGAGGCATCTGCCATCGATTGGAAGTCCATCGCCTTGCCGCGCACCATGGCAGCTACGAACGCCCCGGAGGATGTGCCGACGATGACCTTGGCGTTGTCCGGGTCCCAGCCGGTCGCCATCTCGAGCGCCATCAGGGTTCCGAAGTGGTATGCCCCGCCGGCCACGCCGCCCCCGCCGAGAACCAGACCTACCGTGCTCACGACCGCGGAGGATACGGTGACGGGTTCGACACTCGAGTGATTGCATGAAACTGGAGCAGATCACCTGGGACGAGGCTGTGGTCTGGCGGTTTCTGTCCGGGATGGCAGCAACCGACGGAGTACCGCCGTTGAGCGAGCACAAGATGCTTCGGCTCGGTGGTGCGGTGGATGCGCGAACCGCGGCGTGGGTCGAGCAAGGTCGTCTCGTCGTGGTGTCGGTAGCGGCGCTTCACGAAGGGGACGAGCCACATTGGGCCTTGGAGGTGGCTACCGTTGGCGACCGCCGCCAGCCGTCGGCCGAGCGGGAAGCGTTATCCGCAGGCGAATCGACAGTCCCAGCTGGTGCGCAGACCTCGCTTTGGGTCCAGCGCGCCAGCCAGCAGGAGGCAGCCGAGGCTCTTGGATACAGCGAGCGTCGCCGTGTTCTGCGTATGGATGGCGCGTTGCCCCCGGATCCGGCGGCCGTGCTCAACGTGACGCTTGGAACGGTCGCCGGCACCGATGACGAGGCGATGATCACGGTGCACAACAGGGCGTTCGCAGGGCATCGGGAAGCGTCGGGGATGACCAGGGCCCGGCTCGCCGAGCTGCGCTCGATGCCGTGGTACGACTCAGACGGTGTGATCACGGCGGAGATCGATGGACACCTAGCCGGATTCTGCTGGACGAAGCTGCACGCCGACGGGACGGGCGAGGTCTATCTCCTTGCCGTCGACCCCGATCACAGAGGAAGTGGTCTTGGGGAGCTGCTGGCCGCATCCGGATTCGGCTCGCTACGGAGGAGAGGGGCGCGCCAAGCGATGCTTTGGGTCGATGGAGACAACGAGTCGGCGATCGCGCTGTATGGCCGACTCGGGTTGGAGCCGACCCACGCCAATGTGGAGATGGCGAAGGAACGAGTTACGTAGATCGCACGTAGTGCGTAGTACGTATACCGAAGGCTTGATCACAGGACGGGCAGGCGCTATCTGTCTCTCTTGTCGGCGCCTGGCACCATGGGCATGGCAGGTCGACGAACTCCTCATCGAAGTCAGCGTCCTCGATCCCTCGGGAGCGCAGCTTCCGTACGACGAGCGTTACTCCGGCGAAGAGTGCCACCAACAGACCGATCTCGAGCATGCACTTTCCCAACTGGCTTGAGGTGAGCCTATGCCAGGGTGACGAAAAGCTTGTGTATTTGGGTGAAGAGAGTCTTGAGTCGTGAGTCCTGAGTCGTGAGTCCTGAGTCGTGAGTCGTGAGTCGTGAGTCTTCAACCTTCAGCGAGACAACGGCCGGTTCACTTTTCTGACACCGTTCAACTGGGAACTGGGAACTGGGAACTGGGAACTGGGAACTGGGAACTTGCGACTTGCGTCAACTCGCCCTCTCCACCGCCCGCTGCAGTTGGTCGACCGTGTCTTCGAACGAGTCCAAACCCGCGTCGAACATGCGTTGCTCCGCTTCGTAGACGAGCCGCATTGCACAGTGATACACGGTCCAGCGGGCGAGCTGTTCGTCGCCTACGAACACGCCGTATCCCTCCTGGAGTGCTTCAGCCACCACCGGCCCGGCGTGAATCGATGCGAGCCACACCGCCTTGGAGAGATCCCACTCCGGGGGCGCAAGCGTTGCCCACTGCCAGTTGGTCAGAGTCACGTCGCCGTACTCGTTGACTGCGAAGTTCTCGGGTGATGGGTTGGTGTGCGTTCCTCTCGGCTCCGTCGCGTATGGAGCCGGCACCGCTCGTGCTGCCTCATACAGGTCGGCGTCGAGGCCGATTCTTCCCCGATACCGGTTGAGCCGCCGCATGGTGGACACAACGTCGAGCGCTACCCAATCGCCGTCGATGCCACGCGACAGGTTGGAAAGGGCGCCGGGATCCGAATCGTGCACCGCACGGAGGATCCTTCCTGCCGACAGCCCAAGTCGGGAGTTCTCCGGTAACTGGGCCAGGCTCCATTCGCCAGGATCTGCAAACAGGCTCCAGGCGACCTCGGCGTTGATGTCCCCACCCAGCCGCACCACGACCCCTTCGATGCCGGCCAGGGCCTCCAGTGCATGGGTTTCTCTGCGGGCTCGACCCGGCGTCCCGTACACCTTGAGCAGAACGGGGTCCGGCTTCCGCCAAATTCGAAACAGCCGGTCCTGAGCGAGGGCCTTGGTGGGTCGCGTCAAATCCTGAAAACGGTCACCATCGGCGATTTGTTTGGCGAGAGCGACGCTGTCCATCAATCCCTCCATTCCCGGAGCGGCAATTGTCGCACGTGGACCGGGCAACCGGTGAGAGCAGGTACCCTTACCGGCTTCATATGGCGATCCACCTCACCCTTCCAGACGGCTCGGTTCGCGAGTACTCCGACGGTACAACCGGGCTCGAAGTCGCCGCCGCCATCGGTGCCGGCCTGGCGCGTGCCGCAGTCGCGGTCACCATCGACGGCGAGGAATTCGATGCCGGCCTGCCGATCTCGATCGATGGTGCCTTCTCCGTGATCACAGACGACACGGACGAAGGCCGCGTCGTTCTTCGCCACTCGACGGCTCACGTCATGGCGCAGGCAGTACTCGACCTGTTCCAGGGAGCCACTTTCGCCATCGGCCCATCGATCGCCGATGGGTTCTACTACGACTTCGACGTTGGCCGCCCTTTCACTCCCGAGGACCTGGAGCGGATCGAGGCTCGGATGCACGAGATTATGGATGCCGATCAGCCCTTCGAGCGCGATGAATTGTCCGTTGAGGAGGCGCTCGACCTGTTCTCCGATCAGCCATTCAAGACCGAGATCATCAACGGCGTAGATGAGACGGAGGGAGCGGCGTCCGACGCGGTGAGCGTGTACCGAAACAACGGATTCGTCGACCTGTGCCGGGGGCCGCATGTCCCTTCCACAGGGCGGCTCGGTGCCTTCAAGCTGATGCGATCCTCCGGCGCCTATTGGCGCGGCGATGAGAACAACCCTCAGCTGCAGCGGATCTACGGAACCGCCTGGGAAAACCAGAAAGAGTTGACCGCCTACCTGGATCGGCTCGAGCAAGCCGAACAGCGGGACCACCGGCGCCTCGGGGCCGAGCTCGATCTGTATTCGTTCCCTCCCAGCCTGGGGAGCGGCCTGGCGCTTTGGCATCCGAAGGGAGCCGTGCTCCGTTCTGTGATCGAGGACTACTCGCGCCGGACACATGCCGCCTCCGGCTATAGCTACGTGTTCTCGCCACATGTGGCAAAGGCGGACCTGTGGAAGACGAGCGGGCACCTCGACTACTTCGCCGATAGCCTGTTCCCGGCGATGGAGCTCGACGGGGGCCAGAGCTACATCCTGAAGCCGATGAATTGCCCCTTCCACATCCTGATCTACAAGTCGAGAAGCCGCAGCTACCGCGAACTTCCGCTGCGGTTCTTCGAGCTTGGGACCGTCTACCGCTACGAGCGGTCGGGGGTGGTGCATGGGTTGCTCCGGGCTCGTGGCTTCACCCAGGACGACGCTCACATCTTCGTCAGCGCGGGAGGGGTGGCCGTCGAGCTGGAGCGACTCCTCGACTTCGTGCTCATGGTGCTGCGCGACTTCGGCTTCGAGGAATTCGAAGCCGACCTCTCGACTCAGGATCCGGAGCACTCGATCGGCGACCCGGACCTGTGGGACATCGCAGAGACGGCGCTGGCCTCGGCGCTGGAGAAGGCTGAGCTGCCATACGAGGTCGCCGAGGGCGAGGCCGCCTTCTACGGCCCCAAGATCGATATCCATGTTCGTGATGCCATCGGGCGCCGCTGGCAGATCTCCACATTGCAGCTCGATTTCGCTCAACCGGAGAACTTCGACCTCTCATTCGCCACGGCGGACAACGTCAAAGAGCGTCCGGTAATGATCCACCGCGCCCTGCTCGGTTCGATCGAGCGGTTCGTTGGTGTGCTCGTCGAGCACTACGCAGGGGTGTTTCCCTGCTGGCTGGCTCCGGTGCAAGCGACGGTGATCCCTGTCGCCGACCGCCACCACGACTACGCGACAGAGGTCGCCGCCGCTCTCGAGAGCGAGGGGTTGCGGGTCGAGATCGACGCCGCCGACGAGACCGTCGGCGAGAAGCTGCGGAGAGCGATCACGCACAAACACCCTGCAATCCTCGTGGTGGGCGACGATGACCAGCGGGACGGCACGGTTGGTTTGCGGATGCGCGAGGATGCAGCCGAACATAGGGGGGTTCCGCTCGCCGACGCGGTTGCGGAGCTGACTGCAGCCTGCGCCCCGCCACGCTGATGCGTCCTACTGGCTGAGCTCGAAAGGTAACTCTGTGAAAGCACTCATCAACACACTGGCCACACTCGTTCGCCGCTTCCCCTGGGTGGTCATCATCGCCGTTGTGGTGATCTCGGTCGTCATGGGTGGGTTTGCCGGACAGTTCCAGCCGGCCGACAACGACAACGAGTCGTTTGCACCCGATGCCCCCGAGCTCGAGGCCATCAATACGATCGGCGACCTCTTTGGGGAGGATTCCTCGCAGAGCGTTGGGCAGGTGATCATCTCGTCGGACACCGGCGACGTGATCACGCTCAACGGGCTCGACGCGGTCGACGCGGTCAGGGCAACTGTGCTCGGTGGTTCTCTCGCCCCCTATCTGATCGACCAGCCTGGCGCGGGTCCGGTCGTCCACTACCTGTCGCCGGTCGAGTTCGGCGTTGACAACGACGCGCCGCAGCCGACCACCGACGCCGAGGTCAAGGCGCTGTATTCGGCGGTTCTTTCCGATCCCGAAACCGCACCGGAGCTCGTCGGCCTGGCTGCAGGCTTGCTCCCCGGGTCGGCAGATCAGGAAAGCGTGACGTCTCCGTCGGGTTTGATGCTCACCTTCTCCGTCGCGGTGGCCTCGTCGGCGGGCGAGGAGTATGACGCGTTCATCGCGGCTACCAGTGACGCCGCCGCGGAAATCGCCGCCACCGACCTCCCTGAGGGGATGACCGCCGAGCCGTTCTCCTTCGAGCTTCTCTTTGCCGACAACTCAGAGTTCGAGGCAGAGATCTCACGGCTATTCGCCACCGCAGGATTCATCATCCTGCTGGTGCTGTCCATCATCTTCCTGGTGCGCCCCAAGACGGGGCGGGACCGCTGGCTGGCCATCATCGGCGTCATTGCCATGTTCTTTGCCGTCGCCGTGCTCGTTATTCCGAGCCTGGCGACGCTGTTCCCCGACGCCTTCCCACAGTCGATCCGCGATCTGGAAGTCGCTCCGGTGTTGATCGCCGCCGCCGCTACGTACGCGTTCGTCTTTTTGGTGTGGACGTTCAGCTCGCGCGGGTTGCGGCGAACGTCCGCGGACACGCTCGTCACCATTCTTGCCATCGTGCTGGCGATCACGTGGATGAACGGCTACGGCTACCTCCGGTTCGGGGACGCCAGCGGGTTGGTGCAGATCCTTCCCATCCTGTTGATCGGCCTCGGTGTCGACTACTCGATCCACATGAGCTCGCGCTACCGGGAAGAGGTGTACAGCGGGTCTACGGTCGACCGCGGGATCGGCACCGCGATTCGCACCGTCGGCGTGGCACTCGTTCTGGCCACGGTGACGACTGCCGTCGGGTTCCTCACCAACATCTTCAACGATCTTGGGGCGCTGCGCGAATTCGGTGAGCTTGCCGCATTCGGAATCGTTGTCTCGTTCCTGCTCATGCTCACGTTCGTTCCCGCCGTCCGCGAGCTGCTCGATCGCCGGGGTGAAAGGCGTGAGACTCTGGACCGTGAGTCCCTCCGAGGCGGCGAGTCCCGCAGGCTGCCCAGGCTGATCGGGAGGGCCGCGTGGTTGCCGAAACACGCCGCGGTTGCCACGCTGGTCGTCTCTGTCATCCTCGGGGGATTCGGGGTGTGGGGGACGTTGAACCTCTCCGCCGACTTCAGTTTCCTCGACTTCATCCCGACGACGTCGCCGCTGCGCAACACCTTTGCCACGCTGCTCGACGAGTACGGTGGAGGGTTCGGCGAGTCCACTCAGGTATTGGTATGCGCCGAGGGCGAGCGGCTCGGTGAGTGCAACGTGGTCGGCGACATTGCCACGCCCGAAGTGTGGAACAGCATGGTCGAGGCCACGGGGTCGTTCACCGAGATCGACGACGTGGTCAAGTTCGGAGATTTCGCCGCCGCCGAGTCGCCGGTTGTGCTGCTCGTCTCATTGACGACGCCGGATTCTGAGCAGTTCGATGCTGCCGTTGACGAAGCTGCCCAAGCTGCCGGCATCGTCGGGGGGAGCACAAACGTGTCTCCAGACGCTGACGTCGGTGCCCTGTATGACGCCATGTTCACATCCGCCCCTGCCGACGCCGCCAGAGTGTTGGCCATCGGGGGTGACGGATACATCGCCGCGCTGTTCACCATCCAGACCCAGGGAGGAGAGCAGGGCGCGGCCCAGCTCCAGGATGACATCGACGAGGCGTTTAGCCCGGTTCCGGAGACCGGGCTCGCCGTCGTGGTGACCTCGGACGAGATCATCTCAGACGTCGTCCTCACGTCGCTGCGGGATTCTCAGGTGTCGTCGCTGCTGCTGACGCTGGCCGCGGCGCTCATCCTGCTGACGATCAACTTCTGGGTCACCGCCCGCCGGCCGATGCTCGGGGTCATCACCACGGTGCCGGTTGTGCTCGTCGTCCTATGGTCGTTTGCGTTGATGACCTTGTTCGGCATTCCGTTCGGGCCGGTCACGGCCACGATCTCGGCGCTGGCCATCGGGATCGGGATCCCATACATGATCCACATCACGCACCGCTACGAAGAGGATCGCGGCAAAAGCGCATCGGAGAACGATGCGATCGAGCACACACTGGTGCATACAGGTGGAGCCCTTGCGGGTTCGGCGATCACCACCATCGCCGGATTTGGGATCCTGGTGACTTCCACAACGATCCCGTTCCGTCAGTTCGGGTTTGTGACCGCGTACACAATCCTGCTGGCCTTGCTGGCAGCGGTGCTGATCCTGCCGAGCTATCTGGTCATCTGGGATCGCTGGCATCGGCGCCGTGGCGAGGAGCCGATGGACAGCGAAGCGG
>JACZST010000025.1 GCA_022574065.1 Acidobacteriota bacterium | reverse complement strand
TCGAGTGGACCTATGACGATCTCAACCGGGTCCGCACCCACACCCAGATCGTCCGCCAACCCTCAGGACCAGATGAGGAGTACACCACCAGCTACGAATACGACGACCTCGGCAACCGGACCTCGGTCACCGACCCCAGCGACAACACGACTACGTCCACCTATTCGGCGGCGTCGGAGCAGCTGACCGTCACCGATCCGCTCAGTGAGGTCATCTCATTCGAGTATGACGTCGCCTCACGTCAGACGAAGGTCACCGACCCGTTGGGCCGCTACACCACCTCCACATATGACCTGGCCGGTCGCAACACCACCGAAAAGCGATACGCGGCGGATGACACGCTTCTCACCACAACATCCTGGACCTATGACGGCAACAACAACATCGTTTCTGTCACGTCGCCTCGCGGTTATGCCACTACCTACGACTACGACGCCCTGAACCGCCTGTCTGAGGTTGTGGTTCCGATCGACGCTTCGACATCGATCACCACTAGCTACGGCTACGACGCCGCAGGCAACGTCACCCGCTTCACCGATGGCGAAGACAACGACACCATCTACCGCTACCAAGAATGGGGCCTCCAAGCCGAAATCGAAGAGTCGTCAACCACGCAGCATCCCAACCTGGCTGACCGCACCTGAGTGACCGTCTTCGACGCCGGTGGCCTCCCGGTCGAAGAGCGCCAACCCGGGGGAGTCACGGTCACCCGCAGCTTCGACCAGCTGGCCCGTCTCACCTCTGAGACCGGAAGCGGCACCGGTGTCACGTCGGCCACCCGAAGTTTCGACCACGACCTGGCCGGGCTCCGCATCGCGGCCTCCCATCCTGACGGTGATCTGACTTTCGAGTACGACGACCGTGGTCTGATGATCGAGGCCGACGCACCCGGCGGAACCGCCGGGGACGCCACCTTCACCTACGACCCAGCCGGACGACTCACCGAACGTGTCGACGACGCCGGCACCACCACCTTTACCTGGACGGCACGCAACGAGCTGGCCACCATCGCCGACCCGCTCACCAGTATCACCATTAGCCACACCTGGGACGACGCCTCACAACCAACCGCCATCACTTACGGGACCGGCACCCCACCGACCCGTACCCTGAGCTGGGATGATCTGGGACGTCTCGATACCGACACCCTGGTCAACTCCAGCCAAACTACCGTCGCCGAGTTCGACTACGGCTACGACTCAGACGGCAACATCACGTCTGTCGATATCGATTTGGGTGGCAACTCGCTCGACGGACTCCACGACTACGAATACGACCGGGCCGGACGGATCACCGAATGGACCGACCCCAGCCAAGCCACTGTCGGCTACACGTGGGATGACGCCGGGAACCGCACCGACGCCGGAGCAGACAGCTTCACCTACGACGACCGCAACCGGCTAGTCACCTCCCCCGACGGAAACCTCACCTACGACCCCCGGGGCACCCTCAACGCCATCGACACCACCGACTACGACTTCGACGGACTCGGCCGACTCCTCGCGGTCGGCAGCATCGATTTCACCTACGACAGCCTGGATCGGATCGCCGAACGAGAAACCGTTGACTTCACTTACAGCGGCACCAGCATCGACCCCACCACCGTCGGCACCAACAGCTGGTCTCGTAGCCCCGCAGGACGTCTCATCGCCCAAGACGACGGCACCACCAGCTGGCTAGTCGGACTCAACCGCCACGGAGACCTCTCCTACCTCTTTGGCACCACCGGCACCGTCACCGACACCGTCATCTACGACCCGTTCGGAGTATCGGCTGCCACCACCGGCAGCAACGGTTCCGACCTCGGATACCAAGGCGACTACACCGACCCCACCTCAGGTGAGATATGGATGGGAGCCCGCTGGTACTCACCGGCCGACGCCGGCTTCAGAAGCCGCGACACCATCTTCGGTGAACTGAGCACCCCGGTATCACTCAACCGCTACACCTACGCCCACAACAACCCCCTCCTCTACTGGGACCCCAACGGCCAATCCATCAAAAGAATCGCGAAAAGAACAGCAGGGACACGGCTCCAGGCAGCAGCAGACGAGAAGCCGACGACTCCGAGCGAACCCCCCACGCCTTCGCCGGCTTCTCTCCTGAGTCAGATGCGGGCTGCAGCGGCGACAACCAGCGCCGACCAAAGCATCGGGCAAGCGATCGAGACTTCCGACCAGCGGGCCACGATTGATTACCCATGTGCAAGCGGCTTCACCTGGAATAGGGACTACCCACCCGCCATGTCGGACCTCATCGAAGCTGGATGCACCTACCCCAGCGGCGAACCGGCCATCCCGCAAGCGGCGGTTGCTGCTGCCAGCGTGATATTCGACTTCTTGCCGGGCGTCGGTGACTTCAAAGGCATCGTTGAATCGGCCATGGGCAAGGACATTCTCGGAAACGAATTGTCATGGTGGGAACGGATACTGGGTCTGTTCCTGGTCGCGGAACTGCGCCACGCAGGCAACACCGTTGACCATGCCAGTGACGTACTTCGGGCGGGTCGCCACGTAGACGAGGTTGTCGATCTCCCTGACGATGTTGTCCGTCTGGCCGACGCCCACCTCACCGGCAGCGGAGAGACCGTCTTGGGTCACACAAGACACGATTACGTCGGGTTGGCTGAGAGTCGTGGCGCGAGCTACTTCCACATCGGTGATCGCTGGAATACCCTGTCACCTGGGCAACGCTGGGCTGCAAATCGGCGGGTCCTCGATTCTGCGATCGACAACGGGGACCGAATAACTTTGGCAACATCCAGAGCGCATATCGGGGCTGGATCTCCGTTGCAGGATGAGATCGAGTACATGCTGAGTAAGGGTTACGAGTGGGTCGATGACGTCACGCTGCTTCCCGGAGGCTAGGTCGAATGGTTGAACTCCTCATCTTTTTGGCGTCGCACCTTGGGTTCTTGCTGGAGCCGGATAGGTTCCGAATCGTCGACTCTCAATCGAGTGCAAGCTTCGGTGGAGATGCGTTCGTCGTTTTGGAATCAGCTGCCCTCTGTCTCATGGTGGTTCGCGAGCGACTGGAGATCTCGCTGGAATTCCAGCCGGCTGAAGGGCATGACGATGACTGGTTCGGGATTGGGGTTGCGAGACGATACTTCCATGGCGATCGGCCTGGCATCGATGATCTCGATATCTCATCGGTTGGAGATGTTGAGCCGCTGATCGATGAACTCGAAGCTCAGTTCGCCGACGAGACTCAACGAAGCCAGCTACTGAAGGACCTTCGAACAGCGCGGGAGAAGCGCGCCACCGAGCTATTCGGCAAGCCTTGATCTGACGACGAAGATCGCCTTGTCGTTCGTCAGCGCGATCCGGTCTAGCGCAGCTCGCGGTGCCGCAGGCGGTACAAAGGTAGCGCATGATTCCCCGACGACCGTGACGCCGGCGATCGAGACATGAGAGACTCGCAGCGATGCACGAGGGATGAGGACGGAGAGCCTCGCACCTCTGACCGTTCAATCCTCTAGGAACATTCGTGAACACTGGGGGAGGCGACGGGAAGGTCACTGGACCCTTGGGACCCCTATCAGAATCATCCGGCTCCGACATTCCCTTTTTAGCTCACGGTCACGCCTTGAGTGGGTTGGTACCTAGGAGACGTGGAGGTTCGCGTCGGCTCACCTTCGGTGGGGGCGCACCTAGGGATCGGCTGTCCAGGGATAGCGACGGCAGAGGCGCCTCAGCACCCCTGTCAAGACTTCACCGCCTTGGGCTTCGCCTTCAGCCTCGTCTTGAACGAGGTGACATCACACCGGGGATGATGTGCTGCTGTCACTCACGACCGACAACAACCATTCCACGCACCTGAGAGGCCATAGGGCGACCCCCTCGGTTGCGGTGGTCGCCGTGGCCGAGGGGGTCTGCCATTCAATGGCTGCTTGCCTGTTACCTAGAAGGTACGCCGACTCGGAGATAGATGGAAGACTCCTCGAACTGCCCGATCGCACATCTAGCTGACTACCACGCCGCTTGGCGACGTCATCTCCCTAATGATCGAGATGGACCGCGCACTCGGCACATAGGCACGGCATGCTTCAGCACCCCTGTCAGGATTCCCACATCGTCAATCCTGCTTCACGTCACGATTCGCTCGCTCGGTCGGCCGAGCGAAATGCCACGGCGTGGCGTATGGCGCGGACGTCTTGTCCTCTGACAACGACTCCACAATTTGAACACGAGAACGAAGAAGCTGGCATCGGTGTCGTCGGAGCGCAACAGTTTCGCCCCATCGCAGCCCTCCATACGCCAGCAGGTAGATCAGCGTGTCCCAGGGAGTCCCGATCGCCATGGCAAGCTCATTGACTTGGTCTGCGCTTCGGCTGTGTGGCGCTGGTTGGCTAGACTTGGGGCAGACCAGTCATCTGAACGGTAGTCAGCGTGAACCGACGGCCTCCGCGATCAGGAGACCACCGACAATGAACTACACCGCACGACCACCCTGGGACCTCACTGACCCTGAAAGGGCAGCGAGCGTCGATCTTGCCTGGATCTACCGCAGCTTCGCCGACCACCGCGGCTTTCGGCATCCATTCTGGGACTGGATCGAGACTGGCGAACTTTCCTTGGAGGTACTGAAGGAATTCGCACTGCTCTACTACGAACACGTCAAGTACTTCCGCCAATACATTGCCCGCGCTCTGTCGGTGGTCGCCAAAGAGTCGACGCAGATCGTTCTCGCACACATCCTGGCGGACGAGTACGGCATCTCCGAAGAAGCTTCCCATCCCGAGATGTATCGCCGCTTCATGCGCTCCCTCGGTCTCGAGGAAAGGGATTTCGCCGACAACCAGCCGATCCCCGGCATCCAGCATTTCCGGCGGGCGCACTTCGAACTCTTCAGCGAGTCGCGCACTGAGGAGACATTGGGAGCCGTCGCCTTCGGCTGCGAGTCTTCGACCCCATACCGACACGGCAAGGTGATCGCCGGCATCGGTCGGGTAGCGGAGAATCATGGGTTGGCGATCGACGATACGTTCTTCAGCGCCCACATCGAGATCGATGACAAGCACAGCTCTCTCCTTATGGCCGAACTCAAGCCCCTCCTCGCTAACGCGCGGAGCCGCGAACGGCTGGCGGAAGGTGCGCGAATATCGTTCGACGCTCGAGAGGTCTTCCTCGACGGGGTGATGCAAGCTCTGGGAGTCGATTGATCTCACCCGCGACGGGGCCCTCTGCTGCTGGCCCGAGTCGGTTCGAATGGGCAACGTCGCATTGGCCTGTCGACGCTGACCCGGCTCGGGGAGCAAGCGGACCCGGAGTATTGCCTGTCGGTGGTCCGAAGGGATAGTCGCTAAGCCACATCCTCCTTTTTGTTTTCCGCAGCCGCCGCACCGGGTCCCCCTATCCAGCCGCTCTGTTGAATGCGCCAGCAATTTCCAGGTGTCCGCATGAACGCACAAGTATCAGCAGGCGTGAGGCTGGCGGCGTTACTCGGTCGCGAGTAAAAGACGGGGCACTTCGGCAAAGACAGCGTCCTCCGTCACCAGCGGTAGTGAGTAGTGGATTGCTGTTGCTGCGATCCACAGATCGGAGGAGTGGATGGGTTGATGCAGGGCAGCCAGGCTAGCGATCAAGTCCCACAGGAATCGGCGCCGACCATCGAGCGAGCCAGTCGAATCCCGTCGGGCACGCCCCGGTCCGCGGGCGCGACGTGATATCTGGCCCCCTATCTGGCTCTTCGGAGAATGGTACAATTACAGCATACGGAGCCGGCGTCCCTCAAGGGACGTGCGCTGTTGAGCCAGTCGAGGCATACCTGACTCCAAGGAGTCTGGGATGCCCAACTGGCTCTCTTCTGTTCCTGTACTCGTCGCCGAATCCCGCTGTGCTCAAGACCTACCCCCCAAGGTCGAGGATCCCGCCGCCCTAGCCAACGTGGCGGTACTGCTGCAAAGCGCCTCGACAGCAACCAAGCTCACTGGGCGACCCGTCCGGCCCGCACGAATTCCCCCACCAACAGACGCACCCGAAGGGTGCCCTTGATCAAGCAAAGCCCAGTTGCACAGATCCAACCCAGTCCCTACACCCAACTCTTACGTCGAAAGGTCACGACTCGCCATCATGATTCGTCCCGCAAGCGATGTGAGAGTAGGTTCGGCGAGATGAGATACCGCCACGTTGCCGAGTGAAACACGTACTGGTTGTCTCCCCAAATCTCGCCTTAGATCATGTATGTGTCGTGCCGGACCTTCGGGATGAAGGGGTCTTGAGAGCAAGCAGTGAGCTGCTGTCCGCCGGTGGCAAGGGACTCAATGTCGCGCGAGGATTGGGCCTGCTGGGTGTGCCAACAGAGGTTCTTGGATTCGCGGCGGGGGCAATCGGCGAAATCGTTCTGTCAAGGGCGCGCCAGGAGGGAATTCGGCTCACTGCTTCAGTCGTCAGTGGCGAGACGCGCGTTGCCACCGTCCTCGTCTGCCACGGATCCGAGAAATCTCTCGTTGTGAACCCCGCGGGACCGTTTGTCCATGCCGATGAGTGGCAGGGACTGGTTGACGGCGCCCTTCGGCGGATCGAGCTTTCCGGACCGGCAGCGGTGATCTGTACAGGAAGCCTCCCGCCCGGTGTAGCCCCGAACGGATACGACCCCATCCTCGAAACGGCGAGAGCCAGAGGAATCGTAACTGTCATCGATGCCTCTGGCGCTGTGCTGAAGGCGGCTCTGCAGACACAACCTTCCCTCGTGAAGGTCAACTGCACGGAGGCCTCCCAGGCCGTGGGTCAAGATAGACGCGACTGTCTGGGGGCAGCCCAGCAACTTCTTCAAGGGGGCGCGGGCTGCGCAGTTGTCACGAACGGCTCTGGTTCTGTCGTGGTCGTTGAGGGAAGCACAGCGGTCAGCGCAGCTGCTCCACGCGTCAGCGTTCGGAGTTCGACGGGCGCCGGCGATGCCTTCCTCGCGGCGTTTGTTGCGGCACGCCTGGCCGGTGACCCAATTGAACGCTGTCTGGTGGCCGGGATCGCCGCCGGCTCCGCTTCTGTGGCTGACCTCCAACCGGGGCGTTTCAGCATGGATATGATGCAGCGCCTGTTCCGGGAGGTGGTGATCACACATGAGTTCTAGCCAGGAACCGTCATGGTGAGGATCTTCATGAGCCACCACGCCAGTGCAAAGCCCCTGGTACGTGAGGTGCGCGAGCACCTGCCACGCCACGTGAACGCTTGGGTAGATGAACACGAGCTCCTCGTGGGTCAGGACCTCGCCGAGTCCATACGCGAGGCGATCCAGTGCGACTCCGACTTTCTGGTTCTCTTTCTGGATCAGAAAGCAAAGGAGTCGTCGTGGGTTCAGACCGAGCTGGAGTGGGCGCTGGAGGAGGAGAAGCGGATCGGCCGCCCCTTTATCTTGCCAATCCTCTTTGACGACGCCATTGAGCCCGAATTCTCGTGGGTTCGAGATCGGCTTCACCTCAAGTGCCACGGCTACGGGGAATCAGATGTACGACACGTTACGGATGAACTCGCATCAGCTCTCTTTGCTTGGCTGAGCCGGGACCTCGACGCTTTGAGGTCGGATCCTGTTGACAGCGACGGGCGGCTCGATCTGGCGAACCGGGCTGACATGTTGCTGGAGGAAGCAGCTGGCTCGATTCGCCGTCTCGTCTTTCCCTATCGCCGCGATCATCCCCTCAAGCTGAAAGAGTTGCTCGCGCAGTTACAGGATGAGACCGAGCTGAGCATCGAAAGCTTGGACGACCTCGACACGCTCTTGTTCCGCCTGCGCGAACGGAGGATGATTTCAGGCATCGCCCTCACCGGCACCACGATCTTCGTCGGAGAGGAGCATCTCAACTGGCGCTCTCAGGAGGCGATTGAGGCAAAGAAGGCAGCAGCCGAATACGTCGTCGGTCAGCTCAGGGACGGCGAGACGATCTACCTCGACGCCGGGTCGAGCACCTTGGAGGTCTGCAGAGGGATTCTGAGGGAGATTCGATTTGGGCGGTGGACCAACCTCCGCTTGTTCACGAATTCCGTCCCCATCGCGGCCGAGGTCAGCGAATTCGCCAACGAGCTCGGGCTTGAGGACAACGATCCTCGACTCAGGGTCATCGTGGTCGGAGGTGAGATGCGACTCAACACATCTGCACTTGTTGACTGCCCGGAAGAAATGACGCTCGAATGGGAGTCCGCTGCCTTTGACACGGCTGTGATCGGGACCAATGGCGTTTCCTGGGAATATGGCTGCACAACAACGGAGCCCGGTGAGGCGCACGGGAAGAGACAAGCTCTCCTTGTCTCTGAACGCCGGTTCGTCATGGCTGAACCCTCCAAGTACGGCGTGTGGCAGTCGGAGCATTTCGCCTCTTTCGAGGACCACCTAACGATTGTGACCGCTGTCCGCGAGCCCGACGATCGCGTCACCAAGCTTCAAGGCCAGATAGCAGGGTCAGGATCCGAGATCGTCACCGTTGAAATCGCCTAGACCGCGACGGTCTCTTGAGTCGAGCAATGCCGCGCCGGCCTGGTGAGAGTCCCCATCCTCCGGCCTCCGGCTGGGGCTGTCCCTCGCCTCGGCCCGCGTGATGCCACCAGCAAGAACGGTAGAAGACGCCCACCGTCGACAGTTGAGCCCAGAGGCGAGCCAACGCGTCACCGAAGCCTGACTCTCGAAGCAAAGGTGCATTGAAAATTGCCTAATAGACCCCACGAGCGCGCACTAGCCGACGGGATCGAGGTTGCCATCTCTGACAACCTGGGACTCGACCTGGGCCCGCGCACCGACCGTGACGAGCCAAGCCCGGGACTGCGCGTAGATTTCACCTACGACGCCGCGAACCCACCGACCGCCCTCGAAATCACAACCTTGGTGTGGTCGGAATTCCAAGCGTCCGTGGGTGAGCGAAGCAAGATCGAACGTCAGTTGGGAGAGCAGGCCGAGAAGGAGCAGTTGGGCCGCTGGGAGGCCACGATTCACTCCGGAAAGAACGTCCAACGAATTGCCGAGGTTGCACTCGCAGCAATGCGGCGGAACGAGGCCATCGACACTGTTGACCTCAGGAAGCAGGCCCACCGGGCGCTGATGGAAGGCGGATTCGATGAATACACCTGTTTGGCTGCCGAAGGCGACAGCCTTCGGAATCTCGGACTGCTGAGCCTTCGCCGCATCGCGGCCGATGGGGATGGGTTTGCCGCCAACGTGATGACCCAGCTAGTTCCTCGCACCGGGTTCCTAGCCCCGCTCGAACAGGCCGTGGCAAAAAACGCGTCCAAGCTCGAGGAAACACGACCACGGTCCACGCATCTGGTCGTAAGGGTCAACGATATTCGCGCTTCCCGTGACGCAACACTGACCCCGCCGCCGTTGCTTCCAGCCTCTATCGACTATCTGTGGGTCATCGTCGAGATCGACCCAAGAAGTCGTGCACGCGGCTGGTGGATCCGCAGAGGAGAGGCGGAATGGAACGCAATCGTCGAGGGCGACATAGAACGGATCTGAATTTGAGCACCTCCTGAACTCTTCACACGCGCGTTACCTTGACCCAGGTGTCGTTGTTCTCGCCGAATCGCTCCTCTCTGATCGCTTCAACGACCTCGGCGACGGGACGGCCGAAGTAGCCCCGCGACCAGTGTGCGCCCGCTCCGCCGTTGAGCAGTAGGTGGTCGTAGTAGCCATCCAGCGGTGAAGCCGAAAAGTGGCGGTGGGGCCACTCAGTATGTCGTCAAGGGTGCAGTCGGATACGTCACTAAAGGAGTGTCCGAGGGGCGCTGCTGGGGCAGATATTGGCAGCGCTGTTTGAAGCGGGCTCCACGCCCCTGCCGAACTCGCTGCCAAGGTCGTATTACGGCAGTCGAAATGCTGATGACCTGGCAATCGCGGTGTCGCTCGGACCACTCGGGTAGTAGCCCGGCTTCGCTCCCTCCCAGTTTCAAGGAACGAGGCTGGCTGCTTTCAGAACCACGTAGATGGCGCCCAGAGCCAGAGGGACGGCTACGCCGGTCGTGACGATCAGGTTCAGCAGACCGGTCCTCAGGGCGATTCGGATCGGCGCTACTGGCAGATCCTCTGCGTCAGGCCTCAGGCGAAGCCTGCTGTTGCGGGTGAACATAACGCGCGAAGTTGTCCCCGAGTGCCACTGTTAGTACGCCACTCGACCCGGGTTGCGCACAAGCGCACAAGGACAGAAGAGAAGAAAAGAGGGAACAGCGGCGAAAAGAAGGGTGGGGCACAACTCTGCGGCGTGGGGCGGTCACCCCCACCTACCGGGCGGTTACAGACACGACCGAGGCCCAAGATCGGCAATGCTTCCGGCAGCCGGAAGCATCCAGAACGCCCGGCCCCAAGCGCCGGTCGCACGGGAGGCACCTCGAGCGGCCGGATCTCCTCAGACCACTATTTGGGCGACTCGTACCTGCGTTGTGCCCAGCCACCGATGTCCTCGCACAGCCTCACGCACAGTTCTATCAACTCTGGCTTCCAGTCCTCATGCCAGGAGAGCGGATCCCACATATCGCCTGCAACCTCCTTGAGTAGGAGTTTGCGGATCGTGACATCAGGTTCTGTCGGCGCCAAGATGCTTATTTCGTCTCTTTTGACTTGATCTGGTGGGCCATGCCCGGCCGGAATTGCCACTGCTGGCACCCGATGGATCGTTGAATCCCTCCATTTCTTGATGCTGTTGAACGTCGGCCGATGCGACTCGTACCTCTTGTGAGCCGGTGGCGCCTTGCCGCCAGTTGCTTCCAGAAGATCTTTTGTCCGAAGTCCTGCTGCCGTGGCGTTAGGTCGAGGTCGTACACCATGTTCAGCGTGATTGAACCAGCGTCAAACAACGCCTTGCAGGCGCTGAAATACGAGACCAAATGACTTTGCACCCTTATCACTGCGTCGAAGACATTGTCTGCGTTCAGTTCGTTACGGATGGCATCCGCAACGAACTCCACATTCGCCACGGTCGTATCTTGCAGGGGTCAGTCAGGGTGACACTCCAACCCCGGCGTGGTACCCGGCGAGGCGGCTGTCACTGCGATTATCCGCTCTTCGGCTTGCTCATTCGCCGAAGGTCGAGGCCGATCGACTGCCGATCCACTTCATGAGAAAGGACGAATCATTGCCAGGTTTCAAGATGTTTTGGAGCCGATTTGGCACGCTGACAACCGAGCGGTGACGCTTCGCCACCACCAACACCCTACTCCAAGAAGGACGCTCGCATTGGGGGCAAATCGCACCGGGAACTCGCCAAGGAGTACCTCGTGGCGGTCCGGACCAAGCTGGGCCTCAAGAAATCAGTGTTGGCTGCGGTCAACGAGCCATTGAAGCCCGGCGTCACGCTCGAAGGCTCAGCGGTCCGGTTTGCCGAGACGAAGACCGTCGGCAACACCCGGCCGGCGCGTTAGAACCTCCTTGTCGGCGGCGCTCAGGCCGCCTCGGCTCCGCCTGGCGATCGGGGTGAGTGGTCCTAGCGCCGCGCGATTTCCAGCGAAAAAGCTCCCAATATCCGGTCGCTCAAGTCGTGCTCTACCAGTGGAATCTCGAAGGATCCGACCAGCGAGCCTTTGGGAATCTGGGCCCCGACCACGACAGGCGTGAGGGCGCCACCAACCATCGGTAGATCCAATCTGAGCCGTGAACTGGCGGCCACATAGAAGCGCCGCCGACCGTCGACGGTTTCTACACGCACATCCGATGGGCGCGCCGACATTGTTTCCGAGCAGCAGCAGCATGAACGCTGATCGCCTCCAGGAGGCTTCGGCTCGGTGGCACTCGACCACCGCTCGAGGACAGCTCGTTCCACTTTGGGATCGAGGAACCGTACCCACACTTTGGCCTTCTTCGGAAGGTTGCCGCCGACGACGATGCGCCTGAAACGGCTGTCATCCGCCTCGTTGCCAATCACGCCGGTCATTTCATGCGGCTCACCGTCGTCGGCCGAGTAATCCACGGACACGTTGCGCTGCGCCAAGTTGGTGTTGTCAATGACGAGGTTGCCCGATGGCGCGGGGCCCGTATGGGGTGAAGCCTCAGCTAGGAGGCAAGTGTGCCACTTAGTCCCGCCCACGAACTCGGGAGGTACGAGGGCCGCAGGCCACAGGAAGTTGAGGATGATGTCGTTGCCGGCAATCAGTGTGCCGACTATCGACTCGCCGATGATGTATGTGGCTTGCACCAATGGATTGGGGATCGGATCACCAGTGTTGATAGACGGTATGTAATCGGGGGGATAGACAAACTGAGAACCCGCAAAGTGCGTGAGATAGACGCGCACGAAGAAGTTGGGCGAGTTCGCAGTGCCTACGTTCCGAACGCGTACGCGGACCCAGTTGTCCACGCCAGCGATCGCCGGCTGGTTCGGGGGGTTCGCGCCGTAGGCCGGGTCGCCGATCGGGTCAGTGACGGGATCAACGTTACGCACCCACAAGTCGGGGCTCCGCCAGAAGGTGCCGCCCGTCGGCACGAACGCACCGGTGTCTGCCTGGTTGTCCCGGATCACCAGATTGACGCTGCCCGTCTCATAAGCATCGGCGCCCTGCACGGCGGCGTCGACATCAGCACCGGCCTCGATCCACTCACGGGCTAGCGTTACTAGACCCTCATTCAGAGAATCGAAGTGACAGAGCACCTGCAGTTTCTCTGTTGCATTTTCCTGCTCACTGGCGACCGCGGCACTGCCGCCAGCATCGCCCGATGGGTGAGTAGATACCTGAAGAGCAGTGAATAAAAGTCGACCGCATGCGTCTGTGGAGCATGACCAGCGATGCTTTTCCCAATCCGGAGCGTAGCATCGAGCAATTACTCGAAGATCTCAGCATGGATGAGAAACGTCATTCCGCGGCTCGAACGGCAGGCTGGCGCAGTGCAGGAACGGTGGCGTCGCTGGCCGGTATCACCGTATTCTTCGGCCTGGGTGCTGAACTGCTGATGATGCT
>JACZST010000024.1 GCA_022574065.1 Acidobacteriota bacterium | reverse complement strand
TTCGTTCCTATCGTTGCGCTCTGATTCTTAAGCGGATGCGCGACATCGTGTCAGGTCTGGACGTTTCGCGAAGTCCGATTGGGAATTTGACAGGATAACAGGATGGACTGGATTGTTTATTTCGCGCGCGCTGGTTCTTGAGCGTGATTTGGATCGCCCAAGAAGCTCGGACGGAGCCTCGCCCTCCAGACTTCGTCTATCGCGATTGTGTCGGGGTCGGACTTAGGGACGTGCGCCTTGGCTGCACGTGCTACTATCCCTGACCGGAAGAGCGGCGTTCGATACAACAACGACTCGAAAACAGGGAGGGAGACGGCGTGGGTTGGTCCTGCTTTTTGGTGGCGGCGTTGACGGTTTTGGCGCCGTCGGTCGTGACGAATCGCGCGGTTACGACGACGGGGGACTACTTGGAATGGGTCTTCGATCCTTCGGCGGGCGGCGCGGCGACCGCGTTGCGCTTCGTCTCTAAGGAGCACAATCTCTCCTCCGGCGACGGCCTGATTCAGGAAGGCTTCGGCGTGGGCAGTTTTTATGTCCCGAACCGCCGTCTCAACGAAACCTTAGAAATCTTGGAGGGTCGGCCCGGGCGGCCCATATTGAAATTCACCTACGAGTGCGACGGCCCCAACATCGCCGGTATTCGGGTGACCCGGCTCATGGAGCCGCTCAAGGATAGACCTTCGATTCGCGTGGTGTGGCGCCTCGAACACCACGGCGACGAGACGCATTGGGTGGCGCCGTGGGTGGCCAATCACGTGGCCCCCGGAGGGTCGGTCGACGCCGGGGATCGTATCGACCTGCCGTCTATAAGCGGGGTGATCCAACCCGTGGAAAGCGGATTTTACGCCGCGGCGCGTAACTGGATCGCCGTGACGGATCCCGTGGCGAAGGAGACGGTCTACGGCGTGTACGAGGCCGACCGGATCTTCGCCTTCCAAGCGATTCGGGACATCGAAAACGGCGAATTGGGCTTCGCGGCCCATTTCACGCCCTTTTCTTTGGCGCCGGGGGAGACGTGGGAAACTTCGTACCGGATAGGGGTCATTCGCGGTCTTCGCCACGTGGATTTCGCCACCGATGAACTCGCCGTTGAACTCGAATACGAGGCGGGACAATTGAAAGCCTTGTTCAGCGCCGCCAAAACTATCCCGGACATCGTGTTGCACACCACCTTGTTGGATCCCGCGGGCGCCGCTACCTCCCTTCGACGGAAACGCTTTTCGCTGGAGCCGGACCGGCTTATCCGTTGCACCTATGACTGGAGTCCGACGACGGAGGGCGCCTACGAATTCCTGGCGCAGTTGCGCCGGGCGGACGAGGCTGTCGATCTGGGACGGGACACGGCGCCGCCCCACGGCGGCGTCGACACGCAGTTCCGCGTGGGCCCGCCGGCGAAAGGGTCCTTCGAGCCGTGGACGGACGGGCCCTTCGCCCTCGAACGGCAAGGCCGTACTCTTCGGCGCACCCTGGCCGTGCCGGGCGCCACGGCCATCTGGTTCGAATCGCCGTTGACGAAGGTGTTTCGCGAGGACCGCGTGGAGGCGGTGGGCGCCCCCGAATCCCTAGTGCGCCTTTCCCTTGCGCGGAACGAGCGGGAATCGTTTCAAATCGTGGTTCGACCGCCCGAGGGGGTCGACCTCCACGCCTTGCAGGTTCGTCCGCACGATCTGACCTCCGCCGCGGGCGACGTGTTGCCCGCCGCGTCGTTTCGGGTCTACCGGGTGGGGTACGTGCCGGTGCGTATTCCGAGCCATTTCGAAAACCCAACGGGCGACTACCCCGACCCCCTACCAACCCTCGAACCGTTCACGGCCGAGGAGATCTTCGACGCCATGTATGCCGAGGTGCCGCCACCGCTGGCCATCCAACGAAGACGAGCAGCGGAGGCGGGCTTGGCATGACCGAGCTGAACATGGCACAAGCGCTCAACGCCGCGCTCGACCGCGCCCTTGCCGACGAGCGGGTCGTACTACTCGGCGAGGATATCGGTCAAACCGGCGGCGTGTTTCGGGTCTCGGATGGGCTTCTCGAAAAACATGGGCCCGATCGGGTGATCGATACCCCCGTCTCCGAAGCGGGGATCGTTGGCGCCGCCTACGGCATGGCCGTCGCCGGTCTCCGCCCCATCGCAGAGATGCAGTTCATGGGATTCAGCTACCCGGCATTCGACCAGATCATCAGCCACGTATCCCGAATCCGCAATCGGTCCAGGCACCGGTTCACCGCGCCGCTCGTTATCCGGGTGCCATACGGAGCGGGAATTGGGGCCGCCGAGCACCACAGCGAATCGACCGAAGCGCTGTACGCGCACATCCCCGGTCTGAAGGTTGTCGTCCCGTCCACCCCACACGATGCCTACGGCCTGCTGCTGGCCGCAGTCGACGATCCGGACCCCGTCATCTTCCTCGAGCCGATCCGGCTGTATCGCTCTGCCCGCGGCGAGGTTCCCGAAGAGCCGTATACCGTCCCCATCGGCACCGCAAAGGTGGAGAAGCCGGGCAGCGACGTCACCATCATCGCCTACGGTTCGATGATGCGCGAGGCCCGCGCCGCGGCGACCGAGCTCGCAGAAAGCGACATTGACGCCGAGCTCCTCGACGTTCGAACCATCATCCCATTCGATACCGAAACCGTCCTGGAGTCGGTCACCAGAACGGGACGCGCCGTTGTCGTGCACGAGGCACCGCGCACTGCCGGCTTCGGAGCCGAGATCGCCTCCCAAATCTACGAGCAGGCGTTCTACTCATTGCTGGCCCCGGTGGAACGTGTAACCGGCTGGGACACCGTGGTCCCGCTCCGCAGAGCCGAGCAACACTACGTTCCGTCGGTCGGCCGTGTCGTGGCCGCGGTGCATCGCGTGATGGAGACGTAGCCATGGCAAACCAGTTCCACCTCCCCGACATCGGGGAGGGACTGACCGAAGCGGTGGTCGTCTCCTGGCACGTGGCCGTTGGCGAAACGGTGGCGCTCGACGAGCCCCTCGTCGAGATCGAAACCGACAAGGCCGTCGTCGATATCCCCTCACCGTTCGCCGGCACCCTTCTGTACCAGGGGGCGGGTGAGGGAGCAACGATGGAGGTGGATGCCCTGCTCGCCGTCATCGGCGAACCAGGCGAGACCTGGGTGGAGGCGCCCGACCGGCCATCGGGCGCCGCGCCGCTACCGATCGTTGGATCGCTGGAGGAAGCGCCACCGGCAGGGCCTCCACCGCGCGCCCAAGCGTTGCCGATGGTGCGCAAGCTGGCGAAGGAGCTCGGCGTCGACCTGGCAACCGTCGAGGGGACCGGGACCGGGCGCAGAATCACCGAAGACGACGTGCGCAACGCCGGTGAGTCACGGCCGGTGAGCCGGGCCCCGATGAGCCCGGTGCGCAAAACCATTGCCGATCGGATGACCCGCTCCTGGCGGGAGATCCCGCACGTGACCACGTTCGACGAGGCTCTGGCCCAACCGCTGCTCACCGCCAGGGATGAGTTGGGCAAGCCGCCACTCGAAGCCTTGATCATCAGCCGGCTCCTGCCGTTGCTTGCCAACCATCCGCTGTTCAACGCATTCGTCGACGGCGCCGACATCGTCGAACGAGGCTTCTACGACATCGGGTTCGCCGTCAACGCACCACAAGGCCTGCTCGTCGCCGTCGTCCACGACGCCGACCAGAAGTCCGTCGACGAGATCGGAAGCGAGGTCGTCCGACTCGCAGACGCGGCACGGAGCCGCCGTCTGTCACCGGATGATGCCCGCGGGCAGACGTTCACCGTCTCCAACATCGGAGCGGTCGGCGGCAGGTTCGGAACGCCGATCATCCCGCTCGGCACCTCGGCGATCCTGTCCGTCGGTAGGGCCGACCCCAAACCCATCGTTGATGACGGGGAGATCGTGGTAGCTCGCGTCTTCCCATTGAGCCTGTCGTACGACCACCGCCTCATCGACGGTGCCGAGGGAAGGTCGTTCATGGCGGACCTGATCGAAACACTGGAGCGCCCGTGACCCCTGATCCGCAGTCGTCAGCGCGTACCCAGGACTACAAGCCCATATACGCCGGTGTGAGCCCTGGGTACGTGAGACCAATGAGGAGCGTACCTTCATTGCCCCTCGATCAAGCCGACCCAGCCCGGTAACCTTTGCCGTCTTGAGGATGCTCACCACCCCGTTCCATGAGCGCACCAGCGCCGCCAATGAGACCGGCCTGTGGAGCCACTGGGCAGGCCACCTGGTGGTGACCAAGTACCAGATCAACGAAAAGGTCGAGTATTTCGCGCTGCGCAACGCCGCCGGCGTGCTCGACACCTCTGCCCTGTTCAAATATCGGATATACGGGCGCGACGCCGAACGGTTGCTCTCCGGTGTCCTGGCCCGGGACATCCGCAAGTGCCGGCCGGGGAAAGCCCAGTACACGATGTGGTGCGACGACCGCGGCTTCCTCATCGAGGACGGGGTGGTGCTGCGGACCAGCAGCGACGAGTTCTTGCTGACGTCCGCCGAGCCAAACCTCGCCTACCTGGAGAGCATGATCGGAGGTGACCAGGCAGCGGTGGAAGATATCACCGATCACTATGGGATTCTGGCCGTCCAAGGGCCGGCGTCGAGGACGATCCTGTCCGCGCTCGTCCCCGAGGTCGAGGATCTGAGCTTTTTCGCCCTGACTCCTGCCAAGATCGGTGATGCGTCTGTGATCATCTCGCGCACCGGATACACCGGCGATCTCGGGTACGAGATCTGGGCAGACGCCGCCGACGCCACCGACGTTTGGGATGCGGTCACCGCCGCCGGTACCGGCCGCGGCCTGCTCCCGTACGGCAGCCAGGTCATGCACATGGCCCGGATCGAGGCCGGGCTCCTCCTCATCGACGTCGACTATCAGACGAGCCGGTTCGCCTGGATCGACGAGCAGCGAGCCACTCCGATCGAGCTCGGCTACGGCTGGATGTTCAAGCGGCTCGACCGTGACGATCGCGCCTTCGTCGGGCGCGGCGCCATCGAGCGAGAGCTTGCCGATGGGTCTTCGCGGTTTCGGCTCGTCGGCCTCGACATCGACTGGCGCAGCTACCAGCGGGCACACCTCGATGTCGGCTTGCCCCCGACCAAGGACCACGTCCCTGTCGAGTGGGCGATGATGGTCTACGACGATGCCAAACGGGTAATCGGCCATGCCTCCAGCTTCCTGTACTCACCGTTGCTGCAGCGACACATCGCAATCGCCAGGCTGTCGCCATCTCTGGCAGCACCAGGAACCCGGGTCCGCATCGAGGTGACGATCAACAACCTGAATTACCTCGTCGACGCCGCCACCCGCCGCTTGCCGTTCTTCAACCCGGCCCGCAAGACCGCCTGAGGTAACCATGCCGAAACGCACCAGCTACGACGCCATCGTGATCGGAGGGGGGCACAACGGCCTGGTCAACGGTGCCTATCTCGCCAAGGAGGGCCTGGACACCCTGATCCTGGAGAAGCGGCACCTCGTAGGGGGCGCCGCTATCACCGAGGAGCTGTACCCGGGGTTCCAGTTCACCACGTTCTCCTATGCGCTCAGCCTGCTGCGGCCCGACATCATCCAGGATCTCGACCTGGTGTCGCACGGCTTCATGATCCTGCCGATGCCGCACAGCTTCGCCCCGATGGAGAACGGCGACTATCTGCTCACCGGACCCGACAGATACCTCAACCACCGGGAGATCGCCAGGCACTCGGCCCGAGACGCCGAGCGGCTCGAGGAGTACGAGCACCTCCAGGACATGGTCGTCCAGGCGGTCAAACCGCTGATGGATTCGATCCCGCCCAATCTGTACAGCAAGGAGCCTGAGGAGCTGGCGCGGATGGTTGCGCTTGGCAGGCATCTGGGCAGCCTCGATCACGCGGTCCTCCACGAGCTGGTGCGCTTCCTGACCGGGAGCGCCGCCGACATCCTCGACGACTACTTCGAAACCGACATCCTCAAGGGTCTGCTCGCCTCGTCAGGAATCATCGGCAGCAACCTCGGCCCTCGCTCCCAGGGATCCGGCCTGGTGCTGCTGTATCACCGGATGGGTGAGTACGACGGTCTCTTCGGTACCTGGGGTTTCCACAAGGGTGGCACCGGAGGCTTCACCCAGGTGCTGGCCAAGGCGGCCGAGGCGTTCGGCGCAGAGATCGTCACAGACGCCCCCGTCGCCGAGGTCGTCACCTCAAACGGCAAGGCCACCGGCGTCATGCTCGACGACGGAATCGAGCTCGACGCCTCGATCGTGGTCAGCGCCCTCGATCCCCGCCGCACCTTCTTCGAGCTGGTCGATCGCCGAGAGCTGCCGACCGATCTGGTGGACAGCGTGGAGCGAATGAAGTTCACCGGCACCGCAGCCAAGGTGAACTTCGCCCTCGACGGCCTTCCCCGCTACCCGGCAATGGGAGATCGTGAGGACCACTTCCGCGGTTTCATCAACATCGCACCATCGATGGATTACATCGAGCATGCCTTCGATGAAGGCAAGTACGGCTGGTACAGCGCCAACCCGTACATCGATGCAACCCTCCAATCGGTGGTCGACCCCGACATGGCGCCGCCGGGAAAGCACGTCATGTCGTGCTTCGTCCAATACGCGCCGTACCACTTGCGCGAGAGCGACTGGGATACCGAGCGGGACCGCTTCGGTGACATCGTGCAGGCCACCCTGGAACGGTTCTTCCCCGGTTTCGGTGACCTGGTCTTGCACCGCGAGATCGTCACTCCGCTCGACATCGAGCGCACGGTAGGGCTCACCCAAGGCGACATCTTCGCCGGTGCGTTCCTGGCGCCGCAGATGTACTTCTTCCGACCTGCACCAGGCTGGAACCAATACCGCACCCCGATCGACGGCTACTACCAATGCGGCTCCGGGACCCATCCAGGAGGGGGTGTGATAGGGGGGCCTGGCAAGCTGGCCGCGTCACAGATCATCAACGACCGACGCGCCGCCGAATAAACACGGAACTCCGAATCACCAGTCTCCGCCTCTCCCGCACCGTGGGGAAGGCGCGAGCAGGCGAAGGCTGCGAGCGGCTCCGGGAGCCAGTCGAGGAACATGTGATCATCGGGAGATTCGCTCCCCCCAACTCGGTTGGGACAGCCAACGCCGGGGGGCAATACTCCGGGCGGCCACAGAATCCGGACGGATTCGGGAGAGGCAGAGGTGACAGAGATCTTTGAGCCGGGAGCCGCCTTCGCCGAGGCGCTGGATCGGGCCGACCCGCTGCGGCGGTTCCGCGACCAATTCGCCATGCCGGTACCGCACCGGGCTGCCGAATCGATCTACCTCGACGGCGACTCGCTCGGTCTGCAACCTCGCGCCGCTCGCGACATGGTGATCGCCGAACTCGACCGCTGGGCCGACAACGGGGGTCGGGGGCACTTCGAGACGGACCGTCCCTGGGTCCCGTACCACCAACTGCTGGCCGAGCCGATGGGCCGCCTCACCGGCGCTCTGCCGACAGAAGTGGTCACGATGAACGGGCTGACCGTGAACCTGCACCTCCTGATGGTGAGCTTCTACCGGCCCACCACCTCCCGGTACAAGATCCTCATCGAAGACCACGCCTTCCCCTCCGACCACTATGCGGTCGACTCCCAGATCCGGGCACACGGTCTCGACCCTGCCCGCGCTCTGGTGACGGTGGAGCCCCGTCCCGGTGAGGAGACCCTGCGGACCGAGGACCTAATCGACGCCATCGACCGGCACGGCTCAGAGTTGGCGCTGGTGCTGCTGCCGGGCATCCAGTACTACACCGGGCAGGTGCTGCCGATGGCCGAGCTGGCCGCAGCGACCCGAGCCGTAGGGGCGCCGATCGGCCTCGACCTGGCGCACGCGGTCGGCAATATCGAGCTTTCGCTCCACGACTGGGACATCGACTTCGCCGTCTGGTGCACCTACAAGTACCTGAACGCAGGACCAGGGGCGACCGGCGGCGCCTTTGTGCACGAGCGCCACCACGGAGATTCCGACCTACCCCGCTACCACGGCTGGTGGGGTCACGACCGGGCGACCCGATTTGATATGGACACCGTGTTCCGGCCCATCCCGACAGCGGAGGCCTGGTTGGTGAGCAACTCTCCGATCCTGGCCATGGCACCGCTGCTCGGGTCACTCACCGTCTTCGAGGAAGCAGGGGGCATTGGTCCGCTGAGAACCAAGTCCGAGATGATGATCCAATACATGGACTACCTACTGGACACCAGGTTGGAGGGGAGGGTCGAATCGATCACGCCACGGGCCCTCGACCAGCGCGGCTGCCAGCACTCGCTCCGCATCAACGACCCTGATGTCTCCGGGCAGCAGGTGTACGAGGAACTCGTAGCCGCCGATGTGCAGTGCGGCTGGCGGTACCCGAACGTGGTCAGGGTCGCACCGGTACCGCTGTATAACTCGTTTGCGGACATCCACCGCTTCGTCTCGATCCTGGAGCACATCCTCAATGACACATAGAGACGAAGTGCCTGCGCAGTCCCGCAAAGCCCAGAAATCCCCCTGCGAAATCCAGCAGAAATACATGGGCACGGCGCAGACCGCGCCACACGCCACCGCGTGATCGGGCGGTCTCGGGGATCTGTGGCCGGGAGGCGATGAAGGCCCCGTTGATGGCTCCTACGGAAGTGCCGACGATCAGATCCGGCGTGATGCCCCGCTCATAGAGGGCTTCGAGCATCCCGACGTGAACCGCACCCGGACTGCCACCGCCCGTGAGCACAAACGCGTTCATGGTCAGGAAACGTCGGATCGAGCCAGATGCTTCAGACCACGGCTGAGGGCAGCACAGCCCTAATACGTGCCCGACCCCTACATCTGCTCGAAGAGGCGAAGCCCGATGCCGGTCAGTTCCTGGAACCGTTCGTACACCGTCATCAGCGTCGGCTTGTACTCGCCCACGATGGCGGCTTTGGTGAGTTTCGGGACCGGGAGCTCGACCGCCCCGTCGAGCCACAGGGCGATGGTCAACAGACGGGCCCCGAGCCTCAACGTCTCGAAATAGTCGAGGTCGTCGATTGCACGGCGTGCCGCCTCCTCATAGGCACCCAGGAGCTCGGCTCGCACATGGCTGCCCGCCGTCGCTCCTGTCCACATCGCCGACCATGACAGGTCGAGGCGGTAGTCCCCGATTCCGGCGAACGTCCAATCGATGACTACCAAGCCGCCATCTCCGACGATGATGTTCTCCGGGTGATAGTCGTTGTGGAGAACGCTTGGTGGATGCTCGGCGGGAATTCGACGTGCCAGCCGGTCAACGAGCCGGTCGAAGTCGACCAATCCGAAACGCTCGACCGTCGCCGCGATCGCCTTGGGATCGGGAGCAACAAATCCCGGGTCGTTGAAAGGCTGCAGACCGCTGTTGAAAACTGCGGCGGTGGGAACTCGATGCAGCGCGACCAGGCACCGGGCCATCTCGGCGACCAACGCATCCGACCCGGCGAGCTCGACCGTCAACGCAACGCCGGGAACCCGCTGCATCACGACAACACCCGAGCCGTACCGGGATGGATCTGTCGATACCAGCTCGACTCCGGGTACCGGTATGTCGGCGCCGGCGAGCGCTCGGAGGACGGAGGCCTCCCTAGCCGCTCTCTCACCTCCTCGAACACCCGGATAGAACCGTGCCACCAGCGCCGTGGAATGGGACGCACCGTCCTCGCGATAGGCGAGGTCGAACCCGTAGATGGCGGTCTCCCACCCGCCCTCGATTTCGGCAACGCCCTGGACCCTGATGTTGTCTCGTCGCGGATATTGGCCACGGATCAGGTCCTCGAGGTAGCGCCGCATCACATCACGAACAGCGTCACTGGATGTGGGATGGAGTTCCTCCCCGGTTGCCGCAGCGACAGGTAGTACTCGACGTAATGCTCGCGGACCTCCGACGCAACGTCCCTGCAGTCCCGCTGGGTGAGGAAGCTGAGCAGCATCAGCTTCTCCGGGTCCTCCCCGAGCTGCTGGAGGGCAGAAACGTCGCAAGTCGCCATCATCGACTCCATCGAAAACGCGATGCCGGATCCATCGAGCATGACCTCGATGTCGTCGGCGAACAACGGCGGCGCTCCAACCAGCTCGGCGAACACATCCTGGTAGATCTGGTTGATACCGCCCCGGTTCGGGCTGAAGAGGAGCACGTTGCCGCCATCGGCGAGGAGTCCGAGGGACTTTCCGACCCAGGTGAGCGGATCTCCGGCAAGATACTCGAAGACGTGGTTGAACAGCACCATGTCGAATCGGGCCTCGGTGTCGTATGTCTCGAACGGAGTGGCCACGAGCTCGAAGTCGAGCGCCTCGTTGCCGGGATCGGCAAGCTTGCGGCCCAACACGGCGTTGGCGTGGGCGCTGGGATCGACACCAACGAACCTCGCCACCGTGATCCCCTCTTCGCCCAGCCTGGTCAACATGGGCAGCTCGAACAGACCGACCCCCGACCCGACACTCAGGATGGTGATCCGACCGCGATCCCGTGCGTGGTCGGCGAGCCGGTCGAGCATCACCTCGGTCTGGTTGGTCGCCCTTCGGAACACTGCGTTGGACTCGGAGTAGTACGGATCGGCCAGAAGCGTTGTCACCGCTACTCCTGGTTGCGTACCGCGATCAGGTTGACGGTCTGGGGGAATCGGACCGCTCCATCGCGACGAAACTCAGACAGGATCGGCTCGAAGATCTCGACCGGGACGGTGTCGTCGAGCGTCACCTTTTGCAGGTAGGTTGCCAGCGCCTCCGGACGGTCCGGTACGACGTGATCGAAGGCCAGCTCGTGCACCTCGTAGTCGTATCCGGCAGCGGCGAGTATCTCGAGGCTGTCCTCGAATTCCATGTAGCGACTGCCACCCCTGCTCGCCCGATACAGGCCGTGCACCTTTTGGTAGGCGGATCCTGCCGTCAGCTGATACACGAAGAGGTAGCCGCCCGGTTTGAGCGCGTTCATCAGGCGGTCATACGCCGCGGGCATACGGTCGATGTCGACGGTGGTGAGCGAGTGGATCGCCCAGATCACTTCGTAGCGGCCGTCGCCGAGCTCGGGCAGATCCTCGATCAAAGCCCGGTATGAGTCGCCCACAGCGAAGTGCTCGAGCGCCGTCAACACCTCGGCGGCCCGTTGCAGGCTCGACTCGGACATGTCGAGCAGGTCGGCGCGGATGTGTATATCGGCGGACAGAACCGGATCCAGATACCCGGGAAAGATGGCGGTTCCGCAGCCCACGTCGAGCAGATCGATGGACCCGCCGAGCGACCGGAACAGCTCGTCGAATGGGTAGGCACCTACCAGGCTCTCATACTCGATGGCGATGACGTCTACCCAGGCCTCGACGTCCCAGCTCGCGTTGGCGTAATACGTGCCTTCCACTATCAGCGAAGGTAGTTCGGGTCCTGATGGGCGGTGCTATCCGTGGTGTACAGGTAGGAGTCCAGGCCCTCCTCCGCGGCAAAGGTTGCCCCCTCCCGATCGTAAGCCAGGATGACATTGATCCTGTCGTGCCGACCCTCTACACCCCCAACGCTGTGCCAGCATCGGTTGCCGGCCATCGCTACCAGGCGGCCCGCCTTCGGTGACACCACCACTTTCCTGGCTCGCATCGACCGCACCGGCGGCAGGGTGACCACCCGGTCGAGCAGCCGCTGGGTTCGGGCCCGCCGTTGTTCGGAGAGAAGAACCCGCAGCCCCGGATACAACTCCGTCTCCCCTCCCTCGACCTCGTTGAGGTAGAGCAAGGCGGTCACCGGCGTGCGGTCGTAATGCCATCGGTATTCGGACTTCGCCGGCGGCATGATGTTGACGTTGACTCCGGCACGGATGTTGTCGAGTGGGAACATCGCCTCGCCGGCGAGCTCGCTCATGAGATCCTGGACCGGACCCGTATACAGATCCCAGATGTCGGGAAGCCCGTCGCGGATCTGGCGGCCGTCGATCACCGAGTATCTGAGCGCTCTGCCCCTCGCCTCCCGATGGATCTCTGGCAAATCCGTTGTGGACCGATACTCCTCAACGGCGGCGAGGGTTTCCCGACACGCTTCGGGCTCGAGGAACCCGTCGTGGATGACGTAACCGGCCTGCTCGATCGGTGGCGTTGCCATGACGTCCTCCACGGTCACGCTGGATTGGTGGAGGGTACGCCACGCTGCAAGCTCACAGCAAGTGCCCTAACTGTGCCGTCAGCAAACCACCGACGACCGCAAGCCACAACAGGTATGGCCCGGCCGCGACCAGAAACGCTGGTCTCGTGTCGAGTTCGAACGCCTGGCGTGATGCCGAGACGAGAAGGGCGGGCATCCAGACCAGAACACTGAACAATGCCACCGCCAGCGACGGGCCGAGGATACGAAACGCCACAGATACCACCTGGATCGTGATCGCAACGACCAGCAACGGCAGGTGGGCAAAGCCGTACAGCCGAAAGACCGTCACGAACGGGGCTTGCGTGGCGAGCACGAGCCGGCCGACCAACCAGGCCGCTCCGGCGAGCCACAACCAGCCATAGAAGCCTATGAGCAGGATGCGGACCGTCGCTCTGGGTGCCAGCAGGCCTTGGATGCCGAACCGGTCGAAGGCCAGGATGGCGTACGCACCCATCGTGACCAAGACGGCGGAGCCGAGGCCGCCAGCCGTTTCATAGCGCACCCAGGTACCGCGATCGACTCGGAACAGGCGGGCCGGTCCGGTCAGGGTTGCCACAGCCTGCCCTCCGGCCAAAACGTGTGGAAGTCCTTGGGGAAGGATGTGAACCCGGGCATTGTGTCGAGGATGTCTCCGCTGAGCGGCCCGCTGCGTGCCAGCCCACGCACCGGGTCCCACACCGAGCCCGTCCTCACATCGACGATCCGGCCTTCCTCTACCTCCAGTTCCACCACCTCGTCATCGAGGCGTCGGGAGAACACGGACCATCGCTGCGGGTCGGCAGGATCGCTGACCACGGCGATCTCGAGACCGGCGACGACATCGTTGATGACACCGAACCGCTGCACCTCCTGGACGGGTTAGGCGACCGCCTCGGTTCCGAAG
>JACZST010000209.1 GCA_022574065.1 Acidobacteriota bacterium | reverse complement strand
GCAAGGCCATTGGCGGAGCCGCGGCCCGAGCGGCCCGCCGCGAAGCGTCAAGAGCGGGAAAAAACGCTCCACTTCTGTCGAAATGACCGGTAACCGATCGCGGCGGGCGGTCTACAGAGCGCCTGGCATCCAGTCGCTGAGCTGGAAGGTCTTTCTGGTGGTCACTGCGTGCTCCATCAGCTCGTCTGGGACATCGGCAACCGATCTGGCAACGGACGCTTCGCCGGCGCCGGTGGCAACGGGCTGCCCCTCCGACAGATCGCACACCTCCTTGGCCCGAGCCGAGATCTCAGCGGTTCCGATCGCCCTTGCCTGGGCGATGATGGCCTCTTTCGGCATCCCGAGGAGCGGCCTGAGCAGCGGTGTCGACGTCTGGTTGGACACCGCGACCAGGTGCGGCAGCGTCTGGCTGGAGACCTGTCCAAGGGCATCGCCGGTGACGAGCGCCTGGATGTCTCGCTCCTCGGCGATCGTCGACGCTGCCCGAGCCATGAGAACCTTCAGCGCAACCTGCCGCATGCGCGGTTTGACGTGGCCGATGAGGCCATCCCTCACCGGCTCGAAGTCGACGAGGTGCACGGCGGGGTCGGTGCCGTAGCCCCATCGCTCCCACATCAATCGAGCAACCGCCAGCGCGTGATCCGATTGGGCACAGTTCAGCGAGAAGTGGACATACTCGACCGGGCAGCCGCGAGACATCATCATCCATGCGGCGACGATCGAGTCGAATCCCCCGGAGACCAGGCTGAGCACCGGCCCCTGACTGCCTATGGGTAGACCGCCGGCACCCTTGCGATGTTCGGCTATGAGAAATGCCCGGTCGTCGAGAACGGTGACGTTGACCCATTCGTCCGGGTCGTCCAGGTAGACCGTTCCGCCCGCCTCGACCAACAACGTCCCTGTGCGTGAGGCCAGGTCGTACGACCGCCATTCGTGCAAGCCACGCCGCTTGACCCGCACCCCGAACGTCTTGCCTCGCACCCGGTCCGCCGACCGCGCCGCGATTGCCGCGGCCAGTGCGTCGAGGTCTACAGCAGACACCTCTTCGACGGTGTCGATCGACGCAGTCCCGAAGACCCTGGTGGCGGCGTCGGCGACCGCATCGATGTTCGCATCCGGAAAGATTGCGAACCGATGCGACCCGAGGCGCTCGAGGGGCCCTTCATACCCGACGCTGGTCAAGGCCTCGGTCAGGTTGGCGACAACGCGCTTGATCATCCGCGGCTGGGTGCGGCGAGATTTGAGAAAGATGTCCCCGGACAGGGTGATATGGATCATGGGATCGTTCGTGAGGGCCAAGCCGCGCCCAGTTTACGCCGAGACGGTGGGTGTTGGGGGTTGTCCCTTGACCCGCTCGATCAATCCGCTCACATCCATCGTGGCGATGTGGTCACCTCGACGAGCGCAGGGCCACCCGTCACCGCCAACGCCTCGCTCAGCACCGATTCCAGATCGTCTGGATCGTCGACCCTGAAACCTCGCCCTCCGCACAGCTCGGCGTAGGCGGCGAAATCCGGATTCACCAGATCGGTCTGCCAGACCGGACGCAGCGCCGAAACCTGTTCCCTGCTGATCTTCGCCAACTCGTCGTTGTTGAGCACGATGTGGGTGATCGGCATCTCGTACTTGACGGCGGTGGTGAACTCGGCCATATATTGACCGAGGCCACCGTCTCCCGAGATCGAGATCACCTTTCTGTGGTCCCCTACGGCGGCCCAGGCACCCAGCGCCGCGGGCAGGGCGAAACCGATCGATCCCAGGTACCCGGACATCAACACGTCCTGCTCGCCGCGCGACTCGAAGTAGTGCCCGAAGGCGTAGGTGTTGTTTCCGACATCCACGGCGAGCACCGCATCGTCGGGGACCAGGTCGTCGAGGACCCCGAAGAGCCGAGCGGGATGCATCCGACCCTTGGCGTCGAAGAGCCCGGCTCGTCGCTCCTTCTCCCTACGCCATAGCTCCCAGCGATGGGCGAGCCTTGCTCGCACTTCGGGGCGGTCGGTTGCGGGGAGGGCGTCGCGTAGCGCGGCGACCGTGCTCCGGATATCTCCCCACACGGCGACGTCGACCGGGTGAAACTTGCCGAGCGCCGCACGGTCGTAGTCGACCTGGATCGTCCGCTTCTTCTCCGAGATCCCGGTGTGGACGGCGAACGAGGCTCCCAGAACCAGCAGCGTGTCTGATCGACCCATGGCGGCTGCGGCGACTCTGGTTCCTGACCGCCCCAGGGTCCCGGTGGCGAGGGGATGGTCATCGCCCACCAGGCCCTTTGCCTTGAACGTGGTGATGAGCGGGGCGTCGAGATGCTCGGCCAGCGCGATCACATCATTTCGATACTGCCGTGCGCCGTTCCCTGCGATGATGACGGGCCGCTCGGCACCGGCGAGCAGGTCGACGGCCCGCGCCACCTCGTCCCTGGGTGGTTGGATCGTCGAGTTAGCGACCCTTCCCGCCATGGGTCGAGGCGGTGGTTCCGACAACCCCTTCAGTTCCTGGACCTCATCAGGGAAGATCAGATGCGCGACCGACCGGTCGACGATGGCGTGTTTGATCGCCAGCGCCATCAGCTCGGTTGCGTTCGTTGGCGTCAGCACCGTCTGGCTCCAGCCGGCTACCGCGGCAAAGGCTTCGGAGAGAGGGATCTCCTGGAAGGCACCGGGGCCCAGCACCTG
>JACZST010000023.1 GCA_022574065.1 Acidobacteriota bacterium | reverse complement strand
ATTTCAGCAAGAGAAGGTTCTCCCGCCGAATCGCCGGCCCGATCGTGTTCATACTGCATGTGGCTCCACTCAAACAATCCTAAGAGACGATCCGTGGCGGCGGTATCGATCTTGTCGAACTGGGCCTTGTTCCATACGTATTCGGCGCGGGGGCGCGTAAGCCATGCTTGGGTGAGATTGCGTCCGTCCCATCGCTGCCCCGTGGCCGTCGGGTGTTCCGGATCTTTCCACGTTTGCGGAAAAAAAGCGCGGCGACCGCCGCCAAGTACGACATCAATCCCATCGCCGAAAGGAAAGTCGATGAGCTGCCGCGCGATATCTGCAAAGCCGGCAAGTCTGGCCTGCTCGGTAAGAACGCCATCGTGTTCCCAATCGCGTTGCGGGGTGTGTGCGTAACAGGCTGCGGCAGTCGCGTGCGTGATGCGGGCCGTCGAGACGATGCCCGTGGATAGGCCGGCCTGCTCCGCGAGTTCGAAAATCGTGGCGACTTGCTTTCCCTTGGTCGATTCATGGTCGCCGGGAATGACATTCTGAGTGACCGAAAGAACGCCGGCCTTTGTTTTGATTCCCGTCACGATCGCGGACATCGCACCGGCCGAATCCGCCGTCTGCTGGTTGGTGTTGTAGGTCTTGATCAACGCGGAAAACGGCAGTGTCTCAAAGAACAGCAAGTTTTCTTCACCCGGGTGCCCGCGACGTTGCCCGTCAAGGATTCGTGCGGCCGTCACCGTGGACACGCCCATGCCGTCACCGATGAAGAGAATGACGTTCTTGGCCTTGCCGGTCACGGGTTTCGTATGCTTCGCGGCGAGCACCGCCGCTTGACCCTCTCGAAACCAGCGTGCCGGGCTCTCGCCGTCCACTGCCCACAGACACGGCGACAGCGCCGCGGCGAACCAAAGAACCAGGACAAGTCTCGTCATTGTGCCTACTCCGCCTTCTGTGGAACGAATTGGACGCGGGAGGCGTCACGATTTTTGGATCGCCTGAACGGCGAGGCGATCGCACTCTTCGTTTTCGGGGTGACCGGCATGTCCCCGAACGTGCTCATAGGTCATCTCAAACTGCTGTGTCAGGGCGTACAGTTCCTGCCAAATCTCGGCGTTCTTGACGGGCGGGGCGTTTGCTTTCTTCCCGCGTCGCCAGCCATTGGCGATCCAATTCGTAATCCACTGTGTCAGGCCGTTGAGGACATACTCGCTGTCGCTTACCAGATGGACGCGCCACCGTCGGTTATTCTTCAACGACCGCAAGCCTTCGATCACCGCGATCATTTCCATGCGATTGTTGGTGGTGTCGGGATCATACCCGGTCAAGCGTTCGACCTTGTCGCTCTGGGGGCGTTTGAGGACCGCTGCCCAGCCGCCCGGTCCGGGATTGCCGCTGCACGCGCCGTCGGTGTAGAGAATAACATCCGGTTGATCGTTCAAGACAGACAGTCCTTCAAACACAGGCCCGGCACCGTTTCTCGCCGCGTCTTCTTCCCGCCCGCATTCGAAACCGGACGAGCGGCCGCCCCGCCAAGGCGTGCGGTACGCACGAGATTGTGTAGTATAGCTCGCGATGGAACGGCTGCCAGCCGGTAAGGAGAAATTCAAGTGGACGAGTTTGCATTTAAGGACGGCGTGCTTCATGGTGAGTCGGCCGACTTGCGCACCGTGGCCCAAGAATTCGGAACGCCGCTCTACGTCTATTCAAGAAAAACGCTGATCGATCATTTTGATCGCACGAAGCGAGCGTTCGCCCCGCTCGATGCGTTCCTTCTTCACCCAGTTACCCAGCGTCCTAGGGTTGATCCCCAAATCCCGAGCCACCACCGCTATTGGTTTGCTGGTCTCCCGGACAATCCGCACCGCCCCCTCACGAAACTCAGGGTCATACTTTCTTCGTATCTCTGACATGACATCTCCTCATAGTGGAAGTCTCCACACTTTGAGGGGATACCCGAGGCATCGTTTGTGAGCGCCATGCTGCTCGGACAATCTGTCACAGCAGGTTGATAACTTCGATGTTGTGGAGGACAAAGTTACAACGGTGTATTTGGTCAGCCGAGCGGAGCGATGAGCCTGTTTGTCCATGCCCGTTCCCACCCGGATGAGCTTGTCGAACTCCTCGTCGACTTGCTCGCTGAGCCTTTGGCCGATCCCTTTGCGACCGAGGTCGTGGCGGTGCCGACGCGCGGGATTGAGCGCTGGCTGACGCAGCGTGTCTCGGTGGAGTTTGCGAAACGTGGCGTCGGCGATGGAGTGTGCGCCAACATCGCCTTCCCTTCCCCGAAACGGCTCGTCTACGACGTGCTGAGTGCGGTGCCACAACTTGCGGTGAGCCTCGACGCCAGCGAAGGCCACTCCGTCGTCAGTCACCTGCTCAATGCCCTCGACGTGCACCGTGGACAGGAGTGGCTGTGGCTACTCGACCGCTACATCGGTGAGTCGAACGGCACGCAGGAAACGGGTCAACGCCTCAACGCCGCACGAAAAATCGCCCGCCTCTTCGCCAGCTATGCCCGCCGCCGGCCGGAGATGATCCGACGATGGGCGGCGGGAGACGACGCCGGCCTCGACGGGACGCCCATCGCCGAAGCTGCTGCGTGGCAGCCGCGGCTGTGGCGCATTGTTCGTGACACCATCGATGTCCCCTTGCTACCCGAGCTGTTGCCTGGAGGCCTCGATCCCATCCGCACGGGAGCCGTCGACCTCGACCTGCCGCCCCGCCTCGCTGTTTACGGGCTCACCGCTCTCGATCCCATGGACCTGCAGGTCTTCGAAGCCGTCGCGGAGCAACGCGACGTGCATCTTTATCTCCTCCATCCGTCGCCGGCCTTGTGGAGACAGATCTCGCAGATCGATGTTCCGCCGGCAGTGAGGCGAGGTGACGACCCAACAGAATCCCTGGCCGTTCACCCACTGCTGGTGTCGTGGGGGCGCGACAGTCGTGAACTCCAGGTCATCCTGCAGCGGATTGCGCATGGGGCCGCCGGACCGGCGCCTCGTGAAAAAGGAGACGACGGCCTGCTCGGGCACCTCCAGGCCGACATCCGTGAGAACACAGAGCCGCAGCTAGCGGCGGTTGTCGATGAGGGCATCGACGACCGGTCGATCCAGATCCACGTCTGTCACGGAGCCCGCCGTCAGGTCGAAGTGCTGCGTGATGCCGTGCTCCACGTCCTCGCCGCCGACTCGACGATCGAGCCGCGTGACATCGTCATCATGACCCCCGATCTAGCCACCTTTGCCCCGCTGCTCGAAGCCGCCTTCCCCGAAGCACCTGAAGACCGCAGCGACGACGCTCTGCCAGACCTGCGGGTGCGGATCGCCGACCGTGCACCGGCAGCGACGAACCCGCTCGTCCGCTTCGCCGCCACCGTCCTCGACCTGGCCGACGGGCGCATCGGCGCCGGAACCGTGAAGGAGCTGATCGTCGACCCGGTGGTGCGGCAGCGCTTCGCCATCACCGAGGACACCGCCGCTTCGTTGCTGAAGCTCATCGACGACCTCAACGTGAAGTGGGGCCTCGACGCCGCCCATCGTGCCGCCTGGGGCGCCGGAGCCCTTGACGACCACACCTGGCGCCGTGGCCTCGACCGGGCTCTGGCCGGGGTGTACCTGTCGGACAGCCTGGTGCGGGTCGTCGACACCATCGCCCCGCTCGACGGCATCGAAGGCCAGGACGCTGCCAGCGCCGGGCTGCTGGCCCAGGTCGTCGACCGCATCGTCGCCGCCCGTGATCTGCTTGCTGCACGGATGCCACTCCGCGAATGGGGCGACGCCATCGCCACCGCGGTGCGTCTCCTCGCCGCGCCCGCATGGCAGGACGAATGGCAATGGACCCAACTGGAGCGCCTTCTCGCCGAGAGCTTCGATCCGGCGGACGGTGCAATCGACGACCCGGTGCTGAGCCGGGCCGAAGCCCGGCTGCTGATAGCCGAATGGGTCCAGGACCGACCCAGCCCGCTGCACTTCCGCACCGGAGACATCACAGTCTGCACCCTGGTGCCCATGCGTTCGGTGCCCTACCGGGTTGTCTGCCTGCTGGGAATGGACGACGAGCGCTTCCCCCGCCTCGGAAGCGCCGATGGTGATGACCTGTTAGTCGATCACGAGATGATCGGAGACCCCGAACGGAGCGCTGAGGACCGCCAGCTCCTCCTCGACGCCTTGATGGCCGCCGGCGACCACCTCATCGTCACCTACTCGGGCCGCGACGAGCTCACGAACGCCGCGTATCCGCCGGCAGTGCCGGTCGCCGAGCTCGAAGACGTGCTGGGCGCCATGGTCGGCTCCGATGGGTTGAAGGCCCTGGTCACTGTTCACCCGCTACAGGGCTTCAGCCGTGACAACTTCATCACGGGCCGGCTCCGCCGCGACGGGCCATGGTCCTTCGATCCTATGGCTCTCGACGGCGCCCGGGCCGTTCGGGACGGCCCGGCCCCGGCGGAGCCGGGCCTCGGCGTGACGGAGCCCCTCGACGTTCCCGATCCGATCCTCCTCTCCGACGTCATCACGTTCCTGCAGCACCCGGCCAAGTGGTTTCTCAAGAACCACCTCCAGTTGTCGATCCCCGGGGCCTCCGAGGCCTCCGACGACACGTTGCCGGTCGACATCGGCGGCCTCGAGTTGTGGGCAATCAAGGAGAAGCTGCTTGTCGGCCTCAGCAATGGCGAAGCGATCGACGCCGTTGCGAACCACATTCGTGCCAGCGATGCGCTGCCGCCTGGTGACCTTGGCTCCGACGACCTCGACTCCGCTATCGCCCAGGCCAGCGAGTTGTGGGAAGTCGCACAGAAGCACGGGATCACGCCGCAGCGGAATCGCCCCTTTGTGGGGACGTTGAAGGTCGGCACCCAGGTGGTCGAGGGTCGGGTGATGGCCGATCCCGAAGCAGCACACATCGGTGTTGTGACCCCGTCGCGTCTCGGCGCCAAGCGACGCCTCGCAGCGTTCGCGGACCTTGCGTTCATCTCGGCGCTGGCACCCGAGCAGGAGTGGAAAGCGGTGCTAGCGGGCCGCGCCGAACGCGGCCAGAAGCTGAAGGTCATCACGGTGGGCCCCATCGGAAAGGATCCTGCCGATCGCCGCCACGCCGCAACAGAGCTGCTCTCTGGTCTCATGAGCCTATATGTGCAAGGCCACGCCGGCCCCGTGCCGCTGCCTCCCAAAACCGCCTACGCCTGGCAGCGGGGTCTGGACCAGAACCGGGGAGCGGCGTTCCAGAAGGCCAACCACGAATGGGCCAACGATCGCTTCTCGCCGGAGCGCGAGGACCCAGCCAACGCGATGGTGTTTCCGCATCTCAGCGACATCGATGCGTTGCTGAAGAGCGACTTCGTCGCATACGCCGAAAGGCTGTGGATGTCGATCCTGCCCCTTTGCCGGGAGCAGACACCGTGACCGCGGCGCGTCCTTTCGACCCCGCCGAGCCGCTTCCGGATGGTCGGTTGATCATCGAGGCCAGTGCCGGGACCGGCAAGACGTTCACGATCGCAGCGGCAGTCACCCGCCTTGTCGCTGAGGAAGCTATCCCTCTGGAGCAGATCCTGGTCGTGACATTCACCAGGGCCGCCACGGCCGAACTGAAGGGCCGCATCCGCCAGCGCATGGTCGACACGGTCGCCGCCATCGACGGAACGGACGTCAACATCGACGAGCACATGGCGGTCCTCGTCGATGTGGATGCCGCCGCCCGGAACGTCTACGCCAAGCGACTCGTGACGGCGTTGACCCGCTACGACCGGGCGCAGATCTTCACCATTCACGGCTTTGCACAGCGTCTATTGCGCCAGCTCGGGTTCCGCTCCCGGCTATCACCAGATATCGAACCGGGCGAGATCGACAGCCTGCTCCTCGCCCAGACCGCCAGCGACCTGGTGGTGGGCCGTTTCGCCACCGACCCGCTCCACGTGCTCGATCCCAAGAAGGTCGCCGCCATCGGCGCCGCCGTCAACTCGACTCCCGATGCCGCGATCGTTCCCGATGTCCTGGCCGTGAGCGGCGAGCCCAAACTGCGGGTGGAGATGGCACACGCCATGAAAGCCGAACTCGAGGGTCGGCTGCGGGCCTTCGGGTTGATGACGTACGACGACGGCCTGGTTGAGGCCCGCGACGCATTGACCGATGCGCACATTGGCGATGCCGCCAGGGCGCTGCTTGACGCCCGCTACCAGGTGGCGCTGGTGGACGAGTCTCAGGACACCGACCCCGTGCAGTGGCAGGTCATCCGGGCGGTGTTCGATGACAGTCGCCTCGTCGTCATTGGAGACCCCAAGCAGTCGATCTACGCCTTTCGCGGCGCCGACGTCGAGTCCTATCTCGCTGCCGTTGACGATGCCACCGCCACCCGGACCCTCGCCACAAACTGGCGCAGCGACGGGCCGCTGCTCACCGCCCTCGACGCGCTCTTCGCAGGGGCCACGTTCGGCGACCCGCGCATCGTCTACCACCAGGTGCGCCCCGCCCGGGGCCGTGAAGGGTCGGCGATCACCGGCGGCGGGCCACCGCTCGTCATTCACCGCTTCGGCAAGTCGACTCCCGTCGCACGCCGCGAAGACGGCTACTTCCGCGTCGGGGAGGCGCGACAGGCCGTCGCCGGCGACGTCGCCAACGAGATCGTGGCCCTGTTGAACAGCGGTGCCACCTTCGAGGATGACGACGGCATTCGCCCCGTCGGGCCCGGTGACATCGCGGTGTTGTGCCGCACCCGCAACCAGGTGGAGTTGGTCCGCGTCGCGTTGTCGGAGCGGAAAGTGCCGTCGGTGGCAGCTCGCACCGGCAGCGTCTTCGACACCCCGGCCGCCGAGGCTTGGCGGCGTTTTCTGCTCGCCGTGGAGCGGCCCGACCGCACCGACTTCGTGCGTCTCGCTGCCACGTCGCTGCTCATCGGCAGGAGTCTCGTCGAGGTCGCCCAGCTCACAGACGTGGAAGTGCTCGACATGCAGAACCAGATCCGGCTCTGGCGCGACACGATGTTGGAGCGCGGAGTGCCGGCTCTTGTCACCGACGTCGACCGCAGCACCGACCTGGCATCGCGGATCCTGGGCAGAGCGGACGGCGAGCGCACGATCACCGACCTCATCCACATCGCCGAGGAGATGCACGCGGTGTGGCGTCGCGGCCGCATCGGGTCGCTGGTGGCGTGGTTGGAGGCAGCCATGGAGGAGGCGACGAAGAACGCCGACAGCGGCTTGGAGGAGCCGGAGTCGCGCCAGCGCCGCCTCGAGACCGACGCCGCCGCGGTGCAGGTCCAGACCGTTCACGCCGCCAAGGGCCTGGAGTATCCGGTCGTCTTCGTGCCCTACTTGTGGGACCCCCCGTCGGCACCGCCAGGCGCCGATGACATACCCATCTTCCATGAGGACGCCCCACCGGAACCGGGCCAGCCGCGACGACGACTCATCGACGTTGGAGGCAAGGACTCACCCGACTTCGACCTTCACCGGGAGGCGGCGAAGGTCGAGGAAGCAGCCGAGGAGTCACGGCTGCTCTACGTGTCGCTCACCCGGGCTCGTCACCTGCTGCGGGTGTGGTGGATCGAGGACCATCTCAAGGTCGAGGAGACCAAGCTGAACGACCTGCTGATCCGAGACGGTGGCGGCGTCGAGTCGCTCGTAGCGGCGGCGGGTGGCACGATCGAGACGGTGGTGCTCGACGCACCGGTGCCGACGACCCATTACCTGGCGTCGGCAGCGTCCGGTGAGGAGTTGCACCTCGCCGAGCTGGGCCGGCCGTTGGATTACTTGTGGCGGCGGGTGTCGTTCTCTTCCTTGTCACCCGACGATCCCGTTAGCGCCAATCTGGAGACGTCGGAGACACCGCTGCGTAGCGACGAAGCCGCCGACGCGGACCCCGCTCTCGTCGCGAGTCTGAAGCTGCCGATGGCGGATCTGCCGCGGGGGGCTGCTTTCGGATCGCTGGTCCACGACGTCCTCGAACACGTCACGTTGGACTCCGAGGACGTGGCCGGGGCGCTCCGCGAGGTTGTCGACGAGCGGGTGGCCCGCGGCGCCTGGGACCTCGACCCCGCGGTGCTGGTTGCCGGGTTGGTCGCCGCTGTGGAGACCCCACTCGGCCCGGCGGCCGACACACCGACGCTGCGCGACCTCGATCCGGCTCGGGAGTTGAAGGAGATGGTCTTTGAGTTCCCGGTACGTCACGACGGCGATGCGGTGTCGCTACACGACGTGGCCCGACTCATGCTGGAACACCTCCCAGACGACGATCCGTACCGCCGCTACGCCGAGCGGCTGCGAGGCCTCGAGACGTCCAGGTTCCGTGGCTACCTCACAGGAGCCATCGACCTCATCACGGTGCTGGCCGACGAGGCTGGCCGGGATCGGTTCGTCGTGATGGACTACAAGTCGAACGCGCTGCCTGCTGCGGGCGAGGCGCCGTCGACGGCGGACTACGGTCACGGCCCGTTGGTGGCTGCGATGAGCGAGGGCAACTATGTGCTCCAGGCCTTGCTTTATCAGGTGGCGCTGCACCGCTATCTGCAGTGGCGCCTCCCCGGCTACGACTCGGTGCTCCACCTCGGTGGCGCGATGTACCTGTTCGTGCGGGGGATGGTGGGCGGCGACACGCCGATCGTGGACGGGGCCCGCTGCGGAGTAGCCCGCTGGACGCCACCGGCCGAGATGATCGTGGCGATAAGCCGTCTGTTTGCCGGAGGCCGGGAATGACGACGCTCGACCCGATCCGCCTCGCTGTCGCCGACGGCTCCATCGCGGTGAGCGCCACCGGGGTCCTGGCCGTCTTCAACGAGGTCGGTGTGCTGGGCCCGCTCGATGTGCACGCGGCCATGGTGATAGCCCGCCTGTGGGGCGAGACCGATGAGCAAGTGATCCTGGCCGCAGCGTTGGTGGTGCGCGGCACCCGGTCCGGGCACGTGTGTATCCGCCTCGCCACCCAACGTGAGGCGGTGGTGGTTGACGGCCAGGACCCCGAGATAGTCGATGCGTTGCCGTGGCCGGATCCGGCGCTGTGGGAGGTGGCGGTGGCTGCCAGTGCCCTTGTGGGCGATGGTTCCGGCGATGAGCCCCTCGTGCTCGTCGAGGACCGACTCTATCTGGAGCGCTACTTCCGCTACGAGGAGCAGGTGGCGGACCTGATCCTGGCGCGGGTTGCCGAGCCCCGCGTCGAGCTCGATGCCGGGCTGCGGGCGGCGTTCGATGCCGCGCTGCCCGACGACGGCGACGGGGATCGGCAGCGGCTGGCCGTTGAGACGGCGCTGGCGGGCCGCTTCACCGTCATTGCCGGCGGACCCGGCACCGGCAAGACCTACACGGTGGCGGCGCTCCTGGCGACCCTCGCCGCGGGTTCTCCAGACGGGGAGTTGCCGCAGGTGGCGCTGGCGGCTCCGACGGGGAAGGCCGCGGCTCGTCTAACCCAGGCGGTGGCCGAGTACGCGGCATCGGTGGAGGATCAAGCGGTGCGTGAGTGGCTGCTGGGGATCGAGGCCAAGACCATGCATCGGCTGTTGGGGTGGACCTGGGGGCGGGGCCAGTTCGTGCATCACGCCCGTAACCCGCTGCCGTACGACTGGCTCATCGTGGACGAGCTGTCGATGGTGTCGCTGCCGCTGGCGGCGAAGCTGTTGGATGCGGTCCGCCCAGAGGCCGCGGTGGTCCTGGTGGGTGACCCGTTCCAGCTGACGGCGATCGAAGCAGGAACGGTGTTGTCCGACATCGTCGGTCCCGCCACCGACGACGTTCCGGAGGCCAGGTCGAGTGCTGCGATCTCGGACCGGGTGGTCGTGCTGGAGCGGGTGCATCGTTTCGAGGAGACGGGGGCGATCGCCGAGTTCGCCGCAGCGGTGCGAGTCGGAAACTCCGACGCTGCGCTCGACGTTCTGGGCGGGGGCGGCGGCAACATAACGTGGATCGAGAACCGCGCTTCTATCGACTTCTCCGCGTTGTGGGAACGGGTGGTCGAGCAACGGGCGACGCTGGTACAGGTGGCGAGGTCGGGGCGAAAGGAAGAGGCGCTGCAGCGTCTCGGTGAGCTGGCGATCCTGTGCGCCCACCGTCAAGGCCCGGCGAGTGTGGCGCGGTGGCAACGCGATCTCGAGACCGCGCTGGACGATCGCTTCACGGGGCTGCGCTATCACGGCGAGTGGTACCCGGGACGCCCGGTGATGATCACGTCCAACGACTACACCCTCAACCTCTTCAACGGCGATATCGGCGTCGCCGTCGACACCGACGAAGGGCTGCGTGTGGTGTTCGACCGTGGCGGCATCCGCACCTTCTCACCATCACACCTCGGGGAACGGACCACGGTCCATGCCCTGACCATCCACAAGAGCCAGGGATCCCAATTCGAGGAGGTTGTGGTGGTGCTACCGCAGGAGACGTCACGACTGTTGACGAGGGAGCTGCTCTACACGGCGGTAACACGGGCCTCGGGCCAGGTCACCGTGATCGGCGACGAGTCGGTGCTGCGCCAGGCAGTGGAGCGTTCGGTGCAGCGGACGTCGGGGTTGGGGGTCCGGCTGTGGGACGGTAACTCCTGACCGGGTAGGGACAGCTCTAGGTTTGACCTCCGTTTGACTCCACCAACCCAACGACCCAAATCACGAATATCCGTGGGCTTTCTTACACCAAAACGTTCTGGTTCTTCTTGACCTCGATCATGATCCGCCGAACTCGGTTTTGAACAGTTGGGAGAGCTGGTTGATGGGAGTTTGACGTGACGATGGTGACTCTCCACGGCGGGTAGGGCGTCAAGCAGTTGTTATTGGCGCGTGGCGTCTGATGGTTCCGAATAGCAGCGTTTGCAGGGTGGATGGCCAGCTTCCTCGGCAAGCCAGCGACTCGTGAGCTTTCCCTTGCGATCAGAGCTACACATCGGGTACGCATAGTCCTCGGAGTGAAACCAATCTGGATCAGAAGACATAGGCGACCCGATCGAGTCGAGGTCGGCCGCATGGAACACGCGACCACTGATCGGATGGATAACAACATCTTCGTTTGGGTTTTGAGCTGAGTTCATCGTTTGTTGATGGCTCGTCTCCAGGTCTTGGCCGCTGGAAATATAGACAGATCTGCTGAAGTGGACTCCGGTTTGATCGCTGTTTGAGGTCGCTCTATAGCTCGCCACTACTGCAAGTGATCGCTCAGCGCTCGACCTCAACACGACCCAATTCTTCGGCGGAGCTTGGGCTAGACGTCTCCTCGTCGTTCTGGCCTGACCTCTGCCCTGATCAAATCTGTCAGACCCTCCCGGCACACTAAGAGCGTGATCAGGAATGGAGGACTGAATGAACTTTGACGTAGCCGTATTGACTGTCGCTTCGCTGGCAGTAGTGGCGGTTGTGGTACTCACGATCGTCATGGTCCGAGGCCGGATCAGAAATGGTGAGGATGCACTGTCGGGAGCTCTCGCCGAAATGAATGTCGCTTTGGCCGGTCGGGAAGGCTCGCTGGACGCCAAAGTGTCCGAATTGGACTCCAAGCTGGCCTCGCTACAGGAGGCGATGACCAGCCGGGAGGCCACGCTTGATGAGCAGGTGCGGGGCATGGGCGCCCAAATGCAGGGCATCACCAATCTGTTCAGCAACGACCGTGCTCGAGGTGGCTGGGGTGAGATCTCGATGCTGCGCATCTTCGAGATGGGTGGACTGGTGGAGGGACGGGACTACACACCCCAGTTTCACGCCGGTGACCGAACACCGGATGCGGTGGTCCATGTGCCCGGAGGCCGGAACATCGTGATCGACTCCAAGTTCCCCGTTGCCCGGTACGTCGAGGCCCTCGCTGTTGAGGACGCCGAACAACGTCACTCTCTCCTGGTTGAGCAGGGCAAGGAGTTGAGACGGGTCGGCAAGAGTCTCATCGACAAGGGCTATCGCGAGCTGGCATCGGGTGGCTACGTCGTGATTTATCTGCCGTCACAGGCGGTGTATGAGGCAGCCGCCGAGGCACACCCCGAGGTGATCGAACGGCTGCTGGAGAAACGGGTAATCGTTGCCGGACCCACCGCGCTGTTCGCCCTCCTCCTTAACGTCGCATCATTGATGACCGAACACCGGGCGTTGCAGCAGGCCGACCAGATCCTCGACGAGGCCAAGGAACTGCACCGCAGGATGTCGGTCTTCGTGACACACCTCCAGTCGGTGGGGGCCGCCCTCGGCAGGACCGTCGAAGGGTTCAACGCTGCGGTCGGTTCGTGGACGAGCCGTGTCGCACCACAACTGACCCGAGTCACCGACCTCACGGGCCAGTCCGACCATGAACCGGTCGAGCCAATCGACGACGCCGTCCGGGAGATCGAGGCCGACGCCTACGCCCTGCTATCTGCCCCGGCACAGAATTGAAGAATCCAAGGCGACCAGCCTCTCGACTGGGCCGGGGCTGAGGTGCGACACGAACCGTGACGGATCTGACCGACCGTTTCGTGAGGGCCCTGGCTTTTGCTGCCGAAAGACATGTTGAGCAGCGCCGAAAAGGGACCGAGGTTCCGTACGTGAGTCATCTTCTCGGGACCTGTGCCCTCGTACTCGAGGCCGGCGGCGACGAGGAGGAGGCAATCGCGGGGTTGCTCCACGACACGCTCGAAGACCAGGTGGCCACCTACGAGGAGGTCGCAGACGCGTTCGGCACACGGGTGGCGTCGATCGTCCGAGAGTGCAGCGACACCGAGGAAGATCCCAAACCGCCGTGGCAGAAGAGAAAGGTGGCGTACCTCGAAGCGCTGCCGCATCACAGCCGGTCGGCGATCCTGGTCTCCAATGCAGACAAGCTGCACAACCTCCGGACGATCGTGGCCGATTACCGGCAGGTAGGTGAGCGTCTCTGGGAGCGTTTCAACCCGGAGAGCGACCAGCTCTGGTACTACTCATCCCTCGCCGAGGTCTTTGCTGACCTGGATTCACCACTCGCCGATGAGTTGGTTGCCTCTGTCGACGAGCTGAAACGTCTTCGCCAACTCAGGTGAGCAGTGGACAAGCGAGGTACCTCAACGTTGGTACGCTCCGAACCCTCGGTCCGACCGTGGACTGGAGGTGCTCAATCGCCTATCCGATAAGCACTCGGGCGGGGCCGTGCTCACAGAGAGACCACGTGATGATGACCC
>JACZST010000022.1 GCA_022574065.1 Acidobacteriota bacterium | reverse complement strand
ATGAGCGGGAAAGTGGCTCAACTTCTGTCGAAACGATCGGTCACCTATCGGTGCGCGATCTCAACCGCGGATTTGACACCCGGCAACCGCAGGCTGCGACCCTGTAGTCCTACGCGATGCCGCCCCGGCTACCTGCCACGTGGGCGACTCGAAGATTGCTCAGTAAGGTCGGCTGAGGGCCCCGCTGAGCAGTACCGATCCCAGGATTCCAATCGGCAATGAACCCCAATAGGAGAGTTCCATCCCGATATTGCCGAAGAAGAGCATCAGAAGCCACGTTGCTGGAAACGTGAAGATCAGAAACGCGATCGCCGAAAATATCAGCCCCTTCAAGAAGTCACCCATGGTCAGCCTCCCGTCCTTGTGGATACGTACCTACGCTACCGATCAGCATCGGCGGATGCCAGTCATACAGGCCGTCCGGCCCCGAGGGCCAAGTGGCAACTCCGTCAACTCGGTACCCTGCGGGTCATGAAGCGCGCACTCAACCTCGCCGTTCTCGCTGCGGCGGCTGCAGTTGCCATCACCCTGGTCGCTTCCCGCAGAGAACGCCGGCCGACGCCGGAAGCCGGAACATGGGTACCGGAAGACCACGACTCATGAGGATCGCTCTCGATCACAGCACCGAGGTGGGCATGCGAACCGGGCGGTTGCTCCTCGGGGAAACAACGTTGGAGACGCTGGGAATCGTCGGACAACCGGTCTCCGATCGCGACCCACGCCTCCGTCGCATCGACGACCTCGAGGGCTTCGATGTCGTGGTCACCGATGACCCGGAGCTCGGGATCGCCGGTCGGGCGATCGCATCGGGTGTCCCGATCGTCGCCTGGGTCGATGGTGACGACTTGGCACCGGAGAACCCCGCGGTCCCGTTCATGACCGGGGCCAACCTCGCAACGGGGATCGCCCACGCCCTGGCGGCACGCGAGATGGCCTCGATCGGCCAGCCCAGCACTGCACTGATCGCCTGGACCGAGCCGGGGACCCCGCTTCGCTCCGGCGAGCCGGTCACGTTTCCCGATCCTGTGGGGGCGCGGTGGGGGCGGATCAGATATCGCCACGGAATAACCACCGAAGTTGTTGTTCCTGTTGCGGGAGAATGGGCGGGCGCCGTTGTCCGTGTTTCCGACGAGCAACACACCCGGATCCTCGGTATCGCCGACCTCGCCACCCACCTCGAAGCGCTGGCGTTGACCGCAGGGGCAGTCACGGTCGCCTCGGGAACTACTCAGCCCGGCCTGGTACGACCTGCCGACTACGCCGACGAGTATCTGCTCGCCGCGCTCAGGGCGGGCCTCGAAATCGCATCCTTCACCTCGGCCACGGCTTGACCCTGTAGCCGGCAGCCCCGACTTGAATGGCCCCATGAAGTGGACCTTCTGGCTGCTTGTCGGTGCAGCCATATTCGTAGCGGCGTGCACCTCGACCGAAGTCTCGAGCGGCGCCACAGAGGACACCGAGGCCGCCACCGCTGCGGAGGCGCCGAGCACAACAACCCAGTCGGTGGCTGGATCCATCGCCGCCCCCGATTTCCCGGTCGGCCTCGATTGGCTCAACGTCGCCGAACCGGTCTCGCTGGAAGCACTTCGGGGCAAGGTCGTGCTGCTCGACTTCTGGACGTACGGTTGCATCAACTGCATCCACATCATCCCCGACCTGAAGCGGCTCGAGGCCGAATACCCGGACGAGCTCGTCGTCATCGGTGTCCACTCCGCCAAGTTCACCAACGAGGCGCAAACCGAGAACATTCGCGAGGTCATCCAGCGCTATGACTTGGAGCACCCCGTGGTGAATGACGCCGCCTTCGAGATCTGGGACTCCTATCAGGCCCGAGCGTGGCCGACCATCGTCCTGATCGATCCTGCAGGCAATATCGTTGGTACCCATGCCGGAGAGGGTGTGTACGCGGTTGTCGCTCCGGTGCTGGCCAACGTGGTCGCCGAGTTCTCAGCTCGCGGCGAGCTGAACTCCGAGCCCGTCGTTCTTCGGCTGGAGAAGGATCGGACCGCCGACACCGTGCTCTCCTATCCGGGGAAGGTTCTCGCCGACCCTGCCAGCGACGTCTTGTACATTGCCGACACCGAGCACCATCGCATCATCGCAACTACAGATGCAGGTGAGGTGGTCGCGGTCTACGGGTCGGGATCCGCCGGTTTCATCGACGGCCCTGCGTCGCAGGCATCGTTTTTCTCGCCTCAGGGCCTCGCCCTCATCGGTGAGACTCTGTACGTGGCCGACACCACAAATCATGCGGTTCGCAGCATCGACCTTGCAACGGGAACGGTCGGGACCCTTGCCGGCACCGGCGACAAGGGATGGCCACCAGTCGGCGGGGCGCTGGCCGATGTCTCGCTGGCATCACCGTGGGCCCTCGCTTCCGACGGGCAACTCCTCTATGTCGCCAATGCGGGCACCCACCAGATATGGGTGATCGACCTAGAGTCGATGACCGCCATGCCTCTCGTAGGCAACACCCGCGAGAGCACCACGAATGGACCGCTGGCGGAGGCAGAGCTTGCCCAACCCTCCGGGCTGGCGATTCGCGATGGAATCTTGTACTTCGCCGACAGCGAATCGAGCTCGATCCGTAGCGCCGATGTTGGTTCCGCCAATGGCGTTACGGCTCTCGTCGCCGGCGCGGTCGCCAGCCTGTTCGACTTCGGGGACGTCGACGGAGTCGGCAGCGAGGCCCGATTCCAGCACCCGCTGGGCATCGCCATCTACGGGAACCTGCTCCTCGTAGCCGACACCTACAACTCGAAGATCAAAACCATCGACCCGACCACCGGCGAAGCGGTCACACTTTACGGTGGCGAGCAGGGTTGGGAAGACGGTCGCAACCCGCGCTTCCACGAGCCAGGCGGCCTGTCGGTCGAGGGAGACGTGGCATGGGTTGCGGACACCAACAATCATGTGATCCGGCGTATCGACCTCACGACGGGGGAGACCAGCACCCTCGTCCTCACCGGGCTCGATGCGTACACCGGCGCCGGCGAGGTGACCTACAACGGTCCTGTCGTCACCTTGCCGACGCTGGAAGCTGCCGCCGGCCCAGCCGAACTGATCCTCGACGTGACCCTCCCCGCGGGGTACAAGGTCAACGAAGACGCCTCGTCGTCGCTCTTCCTCTTCGAGGAGGGGGGGATCGCCTCCTTCCCGAACGGGGATCGCATCGACCTGACCGGCACCGAGTTCCCGGTCCCGATCGGAATGACCCTCAACGCGGGCACTGGTTCGATCGTCGCCGACCTCACACTGGTGTGGTGCAGGGAGGACGCTGAAGGCCTGTGCTTCTTCGAGCGGCTCCGCTACGTGATCCCTGCTCAGGTGACGGCCTCCGGTCCTGCGGCCGCGATTGAACTACCGCTCACACTGGAAGCGCCCGAGATCTAACACACAGAGGCTCCGCAAATAGGATCCGATCCGGCCTGTGTCGGCGAGGCCAATTTGCGGAGCCGTGACCCGATGCGGCAAGAGCGGGAAAATAGCTCCACCTCTCTTCGAAACAAGCGGTCGCCCGACGACGCGCGCTCCAACCGATCAGCCGTCGGATACGGCGGCGATCGCCTCTTCGTCCTCTTCGTCGCCGGTGTCGACTCCATCGACCTCAGGGTCATCGACCTCGGCTTCGGCCCCCACCGGTGACTTCCAGACTGTCTCCGCCTCTTCTAACTCCACCTCTTCCAACTCCACGTCATCTGGCTCGGTTTGCAACGGCTCAACCTCCGGCGCCTCCGGCGACTCCGTGGTCGGTTCCGTCGCCTCCTGGACGAGGCTTTCATCTCGCACCGTGTCCACTTCGTCCGTCGTTGGTACGTGGACCGCCGGGCGCAAGGGTGCCTGGCGAGCCTGCGTCACCAGGTAGGTCTCTTCGAGCACGATGATCTCGATACCGCCAACCAGGTCGGAAATGAGGTTATAGATGAGCGCACCCAGCGTCATCAGGCCGGTTAGGACGATAACGCTGATCACCGTGAGGAGCACGATGACCCTGAAATAGAGCTCACCCTCGGCGTTGAAGACGAGGGCGAAATTGGCGAAGAACTCAGTGATCTGGTCGGGGATGCCCCGCTGGATCGCCAGCGACCACATCACCCACACCCCGAGCACGAACACCAACCCAGCGATCGCGTTGAAGATCAGCGAAACCTTGAGAACCGTCCATGGATCGATCTTGCGGATGACGCGCCGAACGCGGCGAACTGCCATGCAGGCGATTGTAGAGAGAGGGCCGGATAAGGCAGATGTTTAGAAGTTCCCAGTTCCCAGACTTGCCAGACTTGCGACTTACGACTTGGGACTCTCAGTCTCCGTTCTTCGGCACCAAGGCCGCGGCCGACAACGTGGCGCCATCCTCCAGGTTCATCACTTTGACACCGGTCGACTCTCGTTTTTGCCGACTGATGTCGCTGACCGCCTGCCGGATGACGATCCCATCGGATGAGATCATGAATACTTCGTCGTCAGCGGTGACGGCCCTGGCCGCGACCAGGCTCCCTCTCACCTTGGTCAGCTTCATCGCCTTGACTCCGAACCCGCCTCGCCTCTGACGCCGGAAATGCTCCAAGTTGGTCCGTTTGGCGTATCCGCCTGAGGTCATCAGCAGGACCTCGCTTCCCTCTTCGGCCGTGGCGGCGGCGACGACCTCGTCGCCTTCCCTCAGTTTGATCCCCCTCACCCCTTGGGACGCCCGACCCATCGGGCGAGCGTCCTTCTCCGAGAATCGGATCCCTTTACCGTTCTTGGTGAACATGAGCAAGTCGTTGTCGCCACTCGTTGCTCTGACGGCAACGACCTCATCGCCGTCTTGGAGCTTGATCGCGACCAGGACCTGGTTCCTCGAGTCGTAGTCGGTGAACCTGGATTTCTTTACCTGCCCCTTCTTGGTGAACATCACCAAATGGCGATGCGTCTCGTAGTCGCGGGTGTCGATCACTGCTTCGATGACTTCGTCGCCATCCATCGGAAGAACCGATTGGATCAGCACGCCCTTGGCATTCCTGTCCTTGCGTGGGATCTCGTGCGCTCGGACCCGATACACCTTCCCGCGGTTCGTGAAGAACAGGAGGTAGGCATGTGCCGACGTGTGCAGCACGTGTTCGACGACGTCGTCTTCACGCAACGCCGCCCCGCGGATCCCGCGTCCTCCCCTCCCCTGCGTCCGATACGTCGTGGCGAGGACCGACTTGACGTAGCCCGCTGCAGACACCGTCACCACGAGCTCTTCGTCTGCAATGAGATCCTCCAGGGAAGCCTCCCCGGTGTCCGGGATGATCCGGCTCCTTCGGGCATCTCCGAACTTGTCCCGGATAGCGTTGAGCTCCTCGCCGATCAGCGCCCGACGTTTCTCCTCGCTCCCGAGTAGAGCCTTCAGCTCGGTGATCAGTCCCTGAAGCTGCTCGTGCTCTTCACGCAGTTTGCCTGTTTCCAGCGCAGTGAGGCGACGCAACGGCATGTCGAGGATGTGCGTTGCCTGGATTTCGCTGAACTCGAAGCGCTCCACCAGGGCCTCTTTGGCCGCGCCTACGTCCTCTGAAGCCTTGATGATCTCGATCACCTCATCGATGTGGTCGAGAGCGATCAGCAGCCCTTCGACGATGTGGGAACGTGCTTCGTTTTGCGCCAGGCGATAGCGGCTGCGGCGATCGATCACCTCCAGCTGATGATCGACGTAGTAATGGACCATCTCGCTGAGGCTCAGCGTCCTTGGCACAGAATCGACGAGGGCGACCTGGTTGACCGAGAAGTTCTCCTCGAGCTGTGTTCCCTTGAATAGCTGGTTGAGTACGACCTGCGGATTCGCGTCCTTCTTCAACTCGAACACCAGCCGGGTCCCGTCGCGGTCGGATTCGTCGCGAAGATCGGAGATCCCGGTGATGATCTTTTTTCTCACCAGCTCGGCGGTCTTCTCCATGATGCGATCACGCGACACCTGGTAGGGGATCTCGGTGGCGACGATCGCTGTGCGGTTTCGTTTCGTTTCGACAACGTCGGTCACCGCTCGCATCTTCACCGAGCCGCGACCGGTCGCCAGCGCGTCCTTTACCCCGTTGACACCGACGATGTAGGCGCCGGTGGGAAAGTCGGGGCCCTTGACGAACTCGGCCAGATCGTCGACGGTGGCGTCCGAATGGTCGAGCGCGTAGAGGATTGCGTCGACGACCTCGATCAGGTTGTGCGGGGGGATGTTGGTGGCCATACCGACGGCGATGCCGGTCGAACCGTTGACGAGGAGGTTGGGGAACCGGGCCGGCATCACCACCGGTTCGTCACGCTCCCCTGAGTAGTTTGGGGTCCAGTCCACTGTGTCTTCGCCGATGCCCTCCAACAGGTGGGCAGCGAGTGGAGCCATCCTCGCCTCGGAATACCGCATCGCAGCCGGCGGGTCATCAACGGTGCCGAAATTCCCCTGCGGATCGATGAGCGGATAGCGCATCGAGAAGTCCTGGCCGAGCCGGACCATGGCGTCATACACCGCTTCCGGCGAGTGTGGGTGGTACCAACCGACGACGTCACCTATCACCCGCGCCGACTTGCGGTACGGAGTGCCGGGTCGGATCCCCGCGTCATGCATCGCATACAGGATTCTGCGATGCACCGGCTTCAACCCATCGCGCACGTCGGGGAGCGCCCGGGACACGATCACCGACATCGCGTATTCGAGGAACGAGTCCTCCATCTCGCGTGTGATGTCGATCTGGGAAACTTGTGGTCTATCGGTCATCATCGCGTCTAGAAATCGAGGAACCGCACGTCGGCGGCGTTTTGCAGGATAAAGCGCCGCCTGGCATCCACGTCGGTGCCCATCAACGTGGTAAAGGCCTCTTCGGCGCGGAGTTGGTCATCGAGATCGACGCGAAGCAACACCCTGGCTGCAGGGTCCATCGTCGTGGCCCACAGCTGATCGGCGTTCATCTCGCCAAGGCCCTTGAAGCGTTGGATGTTCATCTTCTTGCCCTCGTTCTGAGCCTTGAGTTCCTCGAGCTCGGCGTCGTTCTTGACCCAGACGGTCTTGGTCCCGATCTTGATCGAGAACAGAGGCGGCTGGGCAATGTAGATGTAACCGGCCTCGATGACCTCGGTCATGTGTCTGTAGAAGAACGTCAGCAGCAACGTCCGGATATGTGCCCCATCGACGTCGGCGTCGGTGAGAATGATGATCTTGTGATACCTGGCCTTCTCGATGTCCAACTCGTCACCGATACCGGTGCCGATGCCGGTGATCAACGACTGAATCTCGTTGTTTTGCAGGACCCTGGCAAGCCTGTTCTTCTCGACATTGATGATCTTGCCTCGAATTGGCAGGATCGCCTGGTACTCGCTGTCCCGAGCCTGCTTGGCCGATCCGCCCGCCGAGTCTCCCTCGACGATGAACAACTCGGTCGCTGCAGCGTCGCGCGATGCGCAGTCCGACAGCTTGCCTGGCAGACCACCAGACTCGAGCAGACTCTTGCGCCGCGTCAGATCTCGCGCCTGGCGTGCCGCCAACCTCGCCTTCGCCGCCTGGGTGCTCTTCTCGACGATGCGCCGCCCATCCCCAGGGTGTCGTTCCAGCCACTCCGGAATCGCCTGGTTGAGCGCCTTCTCGACAAATGAGCGGATTTCGGTGTTTCCCAGCTTCGTCTTGGTCTGCCCTTCGAATTGTGGTTCGCGCACCTTCACCGATATAACCGCAGTGAGCCCCTCGCGCACGTCCTCACCGGTCAGGTTGTCGTCCTTCTCCTTGAGCAAGCCCTTGCTCCGCGCCATATCGTTTACGGCCCTCGTCAGCGCCTTGCGAAAGCCCTCTTCGTGTGTCCCGCCCTCGTGAGTGTTGATGTTGTTGGCGAAACTGAGGATGGTCTCGTGGTATCCAGACGTCCACTGCATCGCCACCTCGAGCTCCCCATCGGCGGAGCTCTCCTCGAAGTAGGCGACCTGTTTATGAATTGCATCACGGGTGGCATTGAGGTGCTGTACGAAGTCGACGATCCCTCCGCTGTATCGAAAGACCTCCTCGACCGGCTCCGGCCCGCGTTCGTCGCGAAAGCGCATCTCCAGGCCCTTGTTGAGGAAGGCCATCTCTCGGAGCCGATTCACCACGGTTTTCGCGTCGTAGTCGACGCCATCGATGAAAATCTCAGGGTCAGCCCAATACACCACCTGAGTCCCGGTCCGCTTGGCTTCCTTCCCTTTCTTCACCGATCCAACCGGGTCGCCGTACTCATACGCCTGCGACCAGCGGAACCCGTCTCTGATCACTTCGACCTCGAGCCGCGAGGCGAGCGCGTTCACCACCGATACACCGACCCCGTGCAGCCCGCCGGACACCGTGTAGGCCCCCGCCTCGAATTTGCCGCCGGCGTGGAGCGTCGTCATCACCGTGTCCAGCGCCGACTCCTTGGTCTTCGGGTGTCTTGCGACAGGGATGCCCCGCCCGTTGTCACGGACTCTGACCCCGCCGTCGGCTAGCAGCGACAGCTCGATCCGCGTGCCATAGCCAGCCATTGCCTCGTCGACCGAGTTGTCCACGACCTCCCATATCAGGTGGTGGAGACCTTTTGGCCCGGTCGATCCGATGTACATCGCAGGCCGTCGCCTGACAGCTTCCAGGCCCTCGAGAACTTTGATGTCCTCGGCGTCGTAGGACGCGTTCACGTCGCGCTTGGGCTGGGTCACGGAGCTCCTTCGGCCTGCCCCTTTCGGGCTCTGTTGGGGGCGATTTGTACCTCTCTCATTATAGTGTGAATCGGTCGAAATCCCTTGACTTTCAACGGATTTCCCGTATTGAATTCCTTGATTTCAAAGGTCTTTCCTGGGCGCCTGTTGCGGAACGACACGAACCCGCACATCGTCGACAAGCCCGCCTCCGAATCGGCCCGAGATCCGTCTCAACAGGTCTGCTGTATCGTGCCTGAGCACGGTGGCATCGGTCCCTGATCGCACCTCGACGAGAAGCACCTTGCCCCGGACTCCCACCGGACGAGCCCTATCTCGCCATCGTTCGGGAACGATGTCATCCCACTCCCCGACGAGGGTTCCGGCGTCGGCGCTGGCGCCTGTGCCAACTCGGGAAATGATCGTTCCAAGCAATTCGGTGATCTCCTCTAGTTCCCGATCCGGTTCCCCCGGCTGGTAATACTTCGCTCTCATCTGACGACACCTCCTTCCACCACCCAGCGTCTCCCATCGACCGGAACGTCATCATCACGTGCGGTTGTGACAAAAACCTGCCCACCACCGAACAGGTCGAGCACGCCCCTTGCCCGTCTTGGGTCGAGCTCGGAAAAGACATCATCGAGGAGAAGAATCGGCAGGGTTGGGCGTTCTTGGGCGAGGACGCGGTAGGCGCCGACCTTGAGGGAAACCGCGATCGTCCGCTGCTCGCCCTGGCTCGCCATCGTCCTTGCTGGGCGGCCGTCCACAACCAAAAACGGATCATCGCGGTGGGGCCCGGCTGTCGTCGTACGTTGATCGAGATCGCGGTCGCGCCGCGCCGCCAAAGCATTGCTGAGTTTCACCTCCGCAGCGGCGAGGTCGTCTGCAGCCGTCGCCCCCCAATTGGAAATGTATTCCCATGCCAGCCTTCCCCTCGCTCCGACCAATCGGTACGCCTCTCCAAGATGCCCATCAAGGGCATCCAGCACTCTGAGCCGATCCACAAAAACCCTGGCCCCGGCCTCGGTCACACGGGCGTCCCATGCATCCAACGTCGTCCGATCGGCGCTCCTGCCCTCCTGTCGCAGCAGGGCGTTGCGTTGTCGCAACGCCCTGTCGTATTCCTGCTGATCAGCGGCAGCCTGCGGCCGTAGCTGGGCTGCCAGGTCGTCCAGATACCCCCTGCGCAGGCCCGGGCCGCGCTTCACGACAGCGAGATCGTCCGGATGGAATACCACGACCGGCACTTGGGCGAGCACGTCTCGATTTCGTTTGGGCCGCTTCCCGTTCAGCAGGATCGCGCGTCGCCCCTCCTGAGGGATCTCGACCTCGACGCGTACCGAGCCGGACGGTATGGAGAACTCCCCTCGAAGCACCGCAGACTCCGCTTCGATCGACACGATGGACTCGTCCGGAGTACCACGAAACGAGCGCAGTAGCCCGAGGTAGGCAATTGCTTCTAACACGCTCGTCTTGCCGGCGCCGTTGTTCCCGACGAGCACGTTCACGCCGGATGCCGGCTCGAAATGGAGGTTTGCGTAGCAGCGGTAACCGTTCAACTCCAGCCAGTCCAGTTCCACCTGCCTATACGGGCGTCGTGGCCGACGCCTTCACAGACGCACCGGCATGAGGAGATATCGGAACTCATCCCCGTCGGCACCGTGCAGCATTCCCGGCTTCAGAGGGTCGCTGGTCTCCAACACGACCGTATCCCCGTGTACTGCGGCAGCACCATCGGTCAGATACCGGGTGTTGAACGCGATCGTCATCTCGTCACCCTTGTAAGTGCCTTCAATGTGCTCGGTTTCTTCCCCGACTTCCTGACGGACCACGCTCAGCTCGACTCCCCCGTCATGGAGGTTGAGCCGGACCGGAATGTGATCCTCGGCGACAAGTGCCGCTCTCCCCACCGCTTCGAGCAAAGCCTCCTTGGACACCTCCAGCGAATTGGGAAACTCATCCGGCAGCAACTGCCGGTAGTTGGGGAAGGTCGCGTCGATGATCCGGGCCGTAAGGCGCCCGATGTCAGATTCGAAGGTCGCCTCCCGCTCGCCGAGCGTCACCGTCATCGGGCCATCTCCGATCGTCCGCTGTAATTCACGAAGGGCTCGATACGGAACCAAGCGCGAACCCTTGACACCGATGGAGGGAACATCCCTCACCCCCAGCCGGTATGAATCAGTTGCCACAAGGCGCAGCGCCCCTTCGTTTTCCTCGAAAAGGACGCCGGTGAGCGTGGGCCGTGCGTCGTCCCCGGAAGCGGCAGTGCCTACCTGAGTCAGCGCGTCGATCAACACCTTGCCATCTACCTCAACGCTATCTCCTTCCGTGCTTTCGGACACCGCCGGGAAATCGTCCACGTTCATCTCCCGCAGCCGGAATCGTGGACCGTTCCCTGTGATCTCGACCTCTCCGTCGGCAGCCGTCATCGACACCGCTCCCTGGGGGAGCTTTCTCACCGCGTCCGCTGCCAGCTTGGCCTGAACGACCGTTGCTCCATCCTCCAGGCCTTCGACCTCGAGGAATGACCGCACAGTCACCTCGTTATCGGTGCCGGTCACCTGGAACCGTCCCCCTCTCACCTCACAAAGAATCCCCTGCAGGATCGGTAATGGCGATCGCGGTCCTACAGCTCGGCCGGCCCTAGTGAGGACATCGGCAAGGTCGTCTCGTTCAGCCCGGATACGCACAGTTGGTTTCTTCCTCTGCTTTCTTATTGAAGTTCAAATCTTAGTGGTAGTAGTAGGGGGTGTGGATTTTGGATAACGCGGAGAAGCCATTGCCGGGTATGAGTTTCTTGATCCACACCGTGTGTTGACAAGTTGGTGGTTATCGACAATCGGTGATCGACCGGGCTGGGGGTTGGGGAGAACGGTCATGTTGTCCTCAGTTTGTGGGTGAGTTGTGAAACCTCGTCGAAGACTTGTTTGTCGCTCCGCATGAGGGTCTTGATCTTGTCAACGGCGTGGATGACCGTTGTGTGGTCTCGGTCTCCAAAGGCTTTGCCTATCTTGGGGAGAGAGAGATCGGTGTTTTCGCGACACAGGTACATCGCAATCTGTCGCGAGCGAGCTAAGGGCTGCTTGCGGCTTGGTCCGACCAGATCGGCCGGTGTGGTTGCGAAATGGTCGGCTGTGATAGCGATGATGCGGTCGGCGGTCGGGGGGGCGGTGTCATGGTGGCGGATCACATCGGCGAGCACCTGTTGCGCCATCGACAGCGTGATTTGCTCGTTGGTCAGGGCGGCAAACGCGGTCACTCTGGTGAGTGCACCCTCGAGTTCTCTGATGTTCTGGTGGACGTTTTCTGCAATGTAGGTCATCACCTCCTTCGGAACGGCCGTCGGGGCGAACTCTGCGTTTTTGCGGAGAATGGCGAGGCGAGTTTCGATGTCCGGTGGTTGGATGTCGGTGAGCAGACCCCACTCGAATCGGCTACGAAGGCGGTCTTCGAGCGTGGACAGGCGCTTGGGGTGACGATCCGAGCTGATCACCAGCTGTTTCCCGGCCTCGTACAAGCTGTTGAAGGTATGGAAAAACTCTTCGAGGATCTGTTCCTTGCCGTCAAAGAACTGCACATCGTCCAGGAGTAGGACGTCGATCTTGCGATAGCGGTCCTTGAACTCATTCATACGCTTGCGTCGAATGCCGTTGATGAATTCGTTGAAAAATTGTTCTGAGGACACGTAGCGCACACGTGCCGAGTTGTCGATTTCCATCCGGTGGTGGCCGACGGCGTGCAGGAGGTGGGTCTTGCCGAGCCCGGCGTTTGCGTAGATGAACAACGGGTTGTATTGGCTCCCGGGTTGTTCGGCGACGGCGAGGGCAGCGGCGTTGGCGAATCGATTGGACTGGCCGACCACAAAGTTGTCGAAGGTATATCTCGGAACCAGGCGGGGGCCGGGAGTGGGCGGCGACGACGGTTCCTCCTCGATGGGAAGGCTCGATTGCACAGGCGGTGTCGTTGTTGCGGGATCCGATTCGACGTCTGGCTCGCGGAAACCAAATTCGATGCCGATACCGAAGACATCCTGGGCGGTTTGTTCGATGACCGGGAGATATCGATCCCCCACCCAGCGGTAGTGGAACTCGGTGGGAGCAACGACCCGGAGAGTTCCGGACTCGGTCGAGGATTTCAACGGCTCGATCCACGTCTGCCATGCCGCCGCAGGGATGCGACGACGCAATTCCCGGTGAAATGTATCCCAGTCAAGGGTCGTCGTTTGAGGATCCCCCACTTTTCCCAACTCCTCCTGGTGCTGCACCGCTGCTGTCCACATACCTGTCCACAGGTTGTGGAGAACCTTTCCTCGCGTTCCTGGCCGTCTCAGAGGCCGGTGCTCGAGAGTCAACCTCCCCAGGGAAAGCTGCGACGGACGCTGAGAGCGGCGGGAGTATATGGCAGATACAAACCCGGCGGCAAGAGCGCCAAATCCACCGGTAACGGTTGCTCTGCTAATTGGGTGATTGGGCCGATAACCGTACAGGCAAAGGGTATCTGGCGACTCACGGGATGGGTGGGTTTCGCGCGCCGGGCCACGGAATG
>JACZST010000208.1 GCA_022574065.1 Acidobacteriota bacterium | reverse complement strand
AGAGGCTTCGCGGCCTCGATGTGGCGGGTGAGAATGACCTTTCCTTCCTCACCGACCTACAGTACCGGCGCCAAGCTGAGGCCAGCCGTGCCGGAGCCCTGGTCGTGCCTCGCGCTGCCGTAGGACTACAGCAGGATCTTCTGTTTTGCGACGACCCGGCGGTGGCGATGGCCGAGCTGCTGGAGCTTTTCCATCCCCGGGAGGTTCTTCGCGGTGGAATTCACCCGGCGGCCGTGATCGGTCAGGGATGTAGTATCGCTAAGACCGCCTACGTCGGGCCGTACGCCGTGATCGGCGACGGTTGTGAGATCGGCGAGGAATGCGAGGTGCATGCGCAGGTCCATCTCGCTTCTCGGGTTCGCCTGGGGCGTGGAGTGGTTCTCCATCCTCACGTTTCCGTATACGAGAACACCGAGATTGGGGACCATGTCATCGTTCATTCCGGCACCGTCCTGGGAGCCGACGGACATGGGTACCTATGGCGCGAAGGCGGTTACAGGAAGATTCCACAAGTGGGGCACGTGTGCATCGAGGAGGGCGTGGAGATCGGTGCCAACTCAGCTGTCGATCGGGCAACAATGGAAGTGACACGGGTCGGACGAGGAACCAAGATCGATAATCTTGTCCAGGTCGGACACAATGTGAGCATCGGTGAGAATGGCATGCTCTGCGCCCAAGCGGGGATCGCTGGCAGCACCAGAGTGGGAAACGCCGTGGTCATGGCAGGACAATCGGGGATGGCGGACCATCTACGCATAGGAGACGGTGTCAAAGTCGGAGCCAAAGCAGCCGTTCTCCGCGATGCTGAATCGGAACAGGCGCTGGGAGGAATCCCGGCCATCGAGTACTCCAAATGGCGACGGCAGTCTGTAATGCTGGGCCGGTTGGGGGAAATGAATCGACGTATCCGCGCGCTCGAGAAGAAGTTGCGCGAGCTGGAGGATCGCGAGCAATGACTGCAGCCCAAGGCGAGAGGGATCTCCAGTGGATTCAATCGGTGCTACCGCACCGCTATCCGATGCTATTCGTGGACCGGGTTCTCGATCTTGAGCCCGGCAAGCGAATCGTTGCGATCAAGAACGTGACGATCAATGAGCCGTACTTCGTTGGGCACTTTCAGGGTCAACCCGTGGTTCCGGGGGTCCTGCTGGTCGAGGGTATGGCCCAGGCCGGTGGCATTCTGTTGCTCCACGAGGTCGAAGATCGAACGAATAAGCTGCTCTACTTCATGAGCATCGAGCGGGCGCGCTTCCGACGCCCCGTCGTGCCGGGTGACCAGATTCGTTACGAAGTCGAGATCCTCCGCCTGCGTTCGAACACCTGCAAGCTGCAGGGCAGGGCAACTGTCGATGGTGAGCTCGCCGCCGAGGCCGTGTGCATGTCGGCGATGGTCGATCGCGATGCGGATCGAGGAGCGGCTGCTTGGGTGGGTTGATTCATCGCGCCGCACAGATCGACCCGGGCGCCAAGCTCCATACCGGAGTTCGCGTCGGAGCGTACGCGGTCGTGGGTGCCGACGTGGAGATTGGTGAAGATTGCGAGATTGGCGCCGGCGCCCAGATCCTGGGTCCCACTCGACTGGGGCGGGAAAACCGCATCTTTCCTTACGCCTGCGTCGGCTTTGAGCCGCAAGACCTGAAGTTCAAAGGTGAGGTGTCGTATCTGGAAGTCGGTGAGCGCAACACGATCCGGGAGTTCTGCACTCTGAACCGAGGTACGAGCTTTGGCAGGGGCACTACGACGATTGGTGATGACAACCTGTTCCTGGCGTATTCTCACATCGGCCACGATTCCAAAGTCGGGGACCGAACCGTCTTCACCAACGGTGCGACCTTGGCCGGTCACGTCGAGGTCGGTGATGACGCGACCATCGGCGCAAACAGCGCAGTGCAGCAGTTTTGCCGCGTCGGGCGCCACGGCTATATCGGCGGATACTCGGTGATTACTCTCGACGCTCTGCCGTTCTCGCTGACCGTCGGCTACAAACCGAGCTGGTACAGAGTCAATCGCATCGGACTCGAGAGAAAGGGCTACAGCGATGCACAGCTCGCAGAGCTCGAGTCTGCCTTCCGCACTCTGCTGCGCTCTGGCCGTAACCTTTCCGACGGCCTGGACGAGCTCCGTAGCCTGCGGTCCCGGAGCCCGGATATCGACTACCTGATCGAGTTCGTCGCCTCGAGCAAGCGCGGTGTCATTAAAGCGGCGCGCAGCGGCAGGCGCGGTGCCGAGTGACGGTGTCGAGTGACAGCCGTGGCTGAGCGGCTGCGGATCGGTGTCGTGGGCACCGGCACCATGGGTCAGCACCATGTCCGCATCCTTAGCGAGCTGCCGCGGGCTCACTTCGTCGGTCTCTTCGACAGCAACGAGGAGATTGCTCAGGGCGTCGCTAGGAAGTACGGCACGAAGGCCTTCGCCTCCCTCGATCACTTGGTCGCCGAGGTCGACGCGGTGGTGCTTTCTGTCCCCACCGTTCTGCATGCCGAGATTGGCTGCCGCCTTCTAGAACAGGGGCTGCATCTCTTGGTTGAGAAGCCCATCGCTACGTCCGTCGACGAGGCGGACCGCCTAGTGGAAAGGTCCGCGGACCGCGTACTGGCCGCCGGACACGTCGAGTTCTTCAACCCGGCGGTCGAAGCTCTCCTGGCGCAGAACTCGCCGCCACGGTTCGTCGTGATCGAGCGTCTTTCTTCGTTCACACGGCGCAGTGTCGACATCGAC
>JACZST010000021.1 GCA_022574065.1 Acidobacteriota bacterium | reverse complement strand
GTCGAGATGCTCATCCGGGACGAACCACGGCGCCGATGCGCCGCCTGGTACCCACGCCTTGAGCGGGCGGTCGTCGCGGATGCCGCCGCCGACGTCATAGATGAGATCGCGCCAGGTCAGCCCGAGCACGATCTCGTAATCGCCGGGTCTTGCAACATGCCCGGATATCGACATCAGACGGGTCCCCGCCGAGGTCTGCGGGCCGATCGACGCGAAGGCAAAACCGCCATTGGCGACGATCCATGGGACGTTGGAAATCGTCTCCACGTTGTTGACGATCGTCGGCATGGCGTACAGCCCCTCCACGGCGGGAAACGGAGGCTTGATTCGGGGCTCGCCGCGACGACCTTCCAGGCTCGACAACAGTGCGGTCTCCTCGCCGCAGATGTAGGCGCCGGCACCGAGATGGACTGTGACGTCCAGAGAAAACTTGGAGCCTGCGATCCCGGCGCCGAGATACCCGCCCTGGTATGCCTCGTCGACGGCTCGCTGCAGCCGGCGGGCCGCCTTGGTGTACTCGCCGCGCACATAGACGAAGGCTCGTTGCACGTCGAGGGCGTACGCGGACAGGGCGATGCCTTCGAGCAACTGGTGCGGATCGCGTTCGAGAAGGAGCCGGTCCTTGAAGGTGCCGGGCTCGGATTCGTCGGCGTTGATCACGAGGTATCGGGGCCTGGTCTCTTCGGGGAGGAAGCCCCATTTGACCCCGGTGGGGAAGCTGGCTCCGCCGCGCCCCCTGAGGTTGGCGGCCCGCACCTCGGCCGTCACATCGTCCGGGGACAATTCGGCGAGCGCCGTGTGCAGGGTCGCATAACCGCCCGTGCCGAGATACCGGGCGAGGGTATGCGAGTCGGAGGGGTGCTCGTCCATACGGGTGGTGAGGATCTTCTGCGTCATCCGACACCTCCGGTGTCGCATGACAGTCCACAGTCAAGAGTCCAGAGTCCAGAGCTGGCCAACAGGGCCAAGACCGCGCTGTCGGGCGCGGACTCTCGACTCTCGACTCTCGACTCTCGACTCATACTTCTCCCGCCGTTCCGTACGGGGCGAACGCGGGGAGCGGTGCGATGGCACCCTCTGGCTCGGACACGCCCCACTCGAACGAGCGCTGGCCACCAAACAGGACCTGCATCTCGTCCGCCGAAATCGTCTCCGGCTCGGCGTCGCGCAACCAGCGGATCAAAGCCCTGCCCTTGTCCGGCTCGACCCCTTCGATCAGCTCCCAGTTGACGGCCAGCGCAGGGGCGCCGCCACAGGCTCCGGTACACTCGATGTGCTCGACCGTGAACGTGCCGTTCTCCGACATCTCGCCGTCGAGCGTGCCCGACTCGTCCTCGATCGCGGCAAGGACGTCGTCGGCGCCGCGCAGCCAGCATGAGATCGAGGTGCACACCGACACCAGGTAGCTGCCGACCGGATCGCGGCGATACATCGTGTAGAAGGAGGCCACCGACTGGACCTGTGCCGCGGTGAGCCCGGTGAGCTCTGCTACCTCTCGCATCGCATCGTCGGTCACGTAACCGTGCTCGACCGACGCGATGTACAAGAGCGGCATTACCGCAGATCGCTTCTCCGGGTACTGAGCGATCAAGGCCGTGGCCCGTTCTTGGTTTTCGGCAGACCAGGTGGGAATCATGTGCGATGCCTCCTCGCAGCCCGCCGGTCGCAGGACTCAAGACTTGAGACGCGAGAGGAACCTGTCGTTCTTGCGACTTGCGACTTGCGACTTGCGACTCTCGTCATCTGTCTACATCTCCCAGGACCGGGTCCACCGAGGCGAGGGTGGCGATCACATCGGCGATGAGCTGGCCGGACATCATCACCGGCAGCGCTTGGACCGTGGCGAACGAAGGAGCACGCACATGCAGCCGCCACGGCTTGGGGCCACCCTTTGACACCAGGTACATGCCGAGCTCGCCCCGGGGCGACTCGACAGCCTGATACACCTCGCCGGCTGGCACGTCGAAGCCGGAGGTGAAGATCTTGAAGTGATGGATCAGTGCCTCCATCGACTCGTCGATGCGCTGCCGTGGCGGGGGCGTCACCTTGCGGTCGGTGGCCCGGTAGTCCCCGGGTGGCATGGTCTCGATCACCTGCTCGGCGATGCGGAGCGACTGCCGAATCTCCTCCATCCGGAGCAGGTACCGATCGAAGGTGTCGCCGTGCTGACCGACAGGGACGTCGAACTCGTACTGCTCGATCCCGCTGTAAGGGAAGGCTTTCCGCACGTCGTAGTCCAACCCGGTTGCCCTGGCGTTGACGCCGGTGACACCGTATGCCTGCGCCTCGGCGGGTGTGATGATCCCGACCCCCTGAGTACGGTCGACAAAGATCGGGTTCTCGTTCAGCATCGCCTCGTAGTCGCCGAGACCGGTCCGAACGACGTCCAAGATGCCCTCGACGTCGGTTTCCCATCCATCGGGGAGATCGGCGGCGACGCCACCGGGCCGGATGTAGTTGTGATTCATCCGCAACCCGGTGACCTTCTCGAAGAAGTCGAGGACGCTCTCGCGCTCACGCCATCCGTAGAGCATCATCGATAGGGCGCCGATGTCGAGCCCGAAGGTGGCGAGCCAGATGAGGTGGCTGGCCACACGGTTGAGCTCTGTCATGAGTATTCGGATCGCTTGTGCCCGTGGCGGGATGTCGACATCGAGGAGCTGTTCGACGGCAAGGGAGAAACACAACTCGTTGTGGAAAGGAGACAGGTAGTCCATACGGGTGACATTGGTGCCCCCCTGCATGTACGACAGCGTCTCGGCGGTCTTCTCCATACCGGTATGGAGGTAACCGATAATCGGCTTGCTCCGGAGGATCGTCTCTCCATCGAGCTCGAGCTGGAGCCGCAGCACACCGTGGGTGGCGGGGTGCTGCGGGCCCATGTTGAGGATCTGCAATTCGTCGTCCCTGAGACCGGTCGCCTCGCCGTAGTCGTCGACGACCGTCACGCCGCGCTGAGCAGCCAGCCCCGGGTCGAGCTCACGGGGGAGCATCTCCTGGGCCCCTTCGTCGGTTGCGGTCGCCACCCAATCGGGCTCCTCGGTGCCTGCGACCCAGAGGTCGTGAACCCGTCTTCGCTCCTCTGCCCCGTGAGACCGCCCCTCCGAAGCCTGCTTCCCCTCCAGCCCCTCGGTCTCGCTATCTCGGGTGTTGTCGCTCATCGGGTCGCCTTGAACTCGACCGGCACCGAGCCGATCCGATAGTCCTTGCGCAATGGGTGTCCGTCCCACTCGTCTGGCATGAGCAGCCTGGTGAGGTCGGGGTGCCCGTCGAACACGATCCCGAACATGTCCCAGGTCTCGCGCTCGTAGAAGTTGGCCCCTGGATACACCATCGAGATCGACGGCAAGGATGGGTCCTCATTCGGCACGCCGACCTTTATCAAGAGCCGCCTGGTGTGCTGGGTGGACAGCAGGTTGACGACAACGTCGAACCGTGGCTCTCTGGCGAGGTGGTCGACGGCGCACAGATCGATGAAGGTCTCGAACCCGCCTGCCCTGGCGGCCTCGACGAGCGCCGGGTAATCCTCACGCCCCACCTCCACCACCACTTGTACAGGGCCCGCCGTTGTGACGGTGACCTTCGCCGAAGCCGCGACCGCGACCACAGCATCGAGGATCGGGTCATCGGCGACTTCACCCCCTGACGCGGCCATCACACCACCCCGGTGGATCGTTGGATCTCGCCGGACATGATCCCCTGGTGCAACGTCAGGATCCCGTGGAGGAGCGACTGGGGCCCCGGTGGGCACCCCGGGACGTAGACATCCACAGGAACGATCTGGTCGACGCCCTGGACCAGTGCGTAGTTGTTGAACATGCCACCGGTCGAGGCGCACGCACCCATGGAGATGACCCACTTCGGCTCGGCCATCTGGTCGTACACCTGGCGCAGGACCGGTGCCATCTTCTGCGACACCCTGCCTGCCACGATCATGAGGTCGGCCTGGCGAGGGGAGGCACGGAAAACCTCCATGCCGAACCGGGCCATATCGTTGTGAGCGGCTCCGGTAGCCATCATTTCGATGGCGCAGCAGGCAAGACCGAAAGTCGCCGGCCACATCGATTTGGTCCGGGTCCAGTTGACCCCTTTCTGTAGCGTCGTAAGAAAGAAGCTCGGGTTGTCGACCTCTCCGGCCATCAGGCGACCTCCTCGACCGGAGGCTCTGGTGCAACAACGACCCGGTACCGGGCGCGTTGCGCAACGTTCCAGTCGAGGGCGCCGCGCTTCCAGACGTAGCCAAGTGTTTCAAGGAGCAACAGCATGAACAGCCCAACGGCAGCGATACCTGCCCACCCGAAATCGTCCATCGCCACCGCCCAGGCAAACAGGAAGACAATCTCGACGTCGAAGATCACGAACATCATCGCCACCAGGTAGAACTTGACCGGGAACCGCTCGACCGGCTCTTGCAGAGGGACGATGCCGCTTTCGTAGGGAGCGAGCTTTTCCGGTATCGGATTGTTGGGGGCGAGCCGCTTGGAGGCCCACAGTGCCGCTACCGCAAAGCCAGTTCCGAGCATCGCCATCAGGGCGATCGACAGGTACGCAGAGAGGTCCATGTGCGGCGCCGAAGTCTACGGGGTCCACGCCGCGTGTATCTGCGGGGTTCACAACGGTTCGAATGGTGGACGGGAGAGGTCATCCGTGGCCTATGCGGGTTCGGCTGCTCGCTCCTCCGAGCCGAAGCTGCCCCGGATCACCAGCACCAGGCCGAATTCGAAGGCCAACAAGGTCCGCCTACGGCTTGTACTTCCGGATCCCCGGCAGGTCGATGGCCTGCTCGATGGCGGCGTACACCTTCTCGACCATCCCCTTCTCCTCGGGCTCGAGCAGGTTGGCCATCACCTTGAGCACCCACTCCATGAGCGTCTGCGATCGCATACCGGTGGTGACCAGCGTCCGCATCACCGCCGGGTTCCCGATCGCGCTCAGGAAGATCCGAGCCACCCGGTGGTAAGCGGCGTACTCGTCGATCAGCGCTTGGTCGTAGGCGGCGAGCGCGGCAGGGTCATTGGATGCCAGGGCTTCCGCTATCACCCCGGCAGCGAGACGGCCGGTCTCATAGCCGTAATCGATGCCCTCCCCGTTGAATGGGTTCACGGCGCCTGCCGCATCTCCGACCGCCACCCAGCTACGCCCCGATTTTGGCCCAACCGAGAACGACATCGGAAGCTTGCCCCCGATCGGCTTGGCGATCGGGTCACCGTCGATTTCCCAGTGGTCGGGTAGCTCCGCCACATAAGCGGCGAGAATCTTGCTGGTGTTGATGTCTTTCCATCCCTTGAAGGTGGAAACCAGCCCGGCTCCGACATTCACCGTGCCGTCACCCAGAGGGAACACCCATCCGTAACCTGGCATCGAGCGGCCGTCTTTGTCGCGGATGTCGAGTTGGCTCTCGATGTACCCGTCATCTGCCTTCGGGCTGTCCCAGTATCCGCGTACGGCCAGCCCGAACGGATAGTCCCTGCGACGCTCCGTCCCCAGTTCGCGGCCGAATCGTGACAGCGAGCCATCGGCGATCACGACGTACTCTGGCGTGATCCGCTCCGGATCGTCCCCGTCACCGTAGAGGTCCACGCCGACCAGCTCCCCATCGTCGACGATCGGCCGGGCCTCGATGCCCTGCAGCACCTTGGCGCCACGGGTCTCAGCGAGCCCGGTCACCCTGCCGTCGAGCTCGGAACGGCGGAGCGTTGCTCCCCAGTTCGGATACAGCGAATGTTCCGGCCACCGCATCTCCAACATCACATCCCCGGCATAGGAGCGCAGCCCGACGATCTTGTGGACGTCGTCGGCAAACTCGAAGCCCATGTCGACGAGCTGCCGCACGGCTCGCGGGGTCAGCGCATCACCGCACGCCTTTTCGCGCGGATAGGTTTTCTTCTCAACGAGAAGGACATCCACGCCGCGGTCGGCCAGCCAGTAGGCGGAGGACGCTCCTGAGGGACCGCCTCCAACGACGAGGACCTGCGGGTTCATAGTGACGAGAATAGATGCCGGCTGGGCACCCGTATCTCGGTGTGCGGAGTTGCCAGTTCCCAGTCCCCACTTCCGAGTGGCCGGTGACCGGTCCCCATTCCCAGTGGCCAGTTCCCAGTGGCCAGTTCCCAGTTCCCACTTCCGAGTGGCCGGTGGCCGGAAACCCAGTTCGTTTCCAGTTCCCAGTTACCGGGCTTGGGTCACTGATCCCTTGCGACTTGGGACTTGCGACTTGCGACTTGCGACTTGCGACTTGCGACTTGCGACTTGCGACTTGCGACTTGCGACTTGCGACTTGCGACTTGGGACTTGCGACTTGGGACTTGCGACTTGCGACTTGCGATCAGCCTGTGGCGGCTTCGCCCTCTTCGGCGAATCCGCATTCTTCTTCGGCAGCTTCCTCGTCCTCGCCACCGAGCGCAACCCGTTCGTACAGCACCACCTGGGCCAACTCGGTCTCGGTGAGGCGCCCAAACGAAGGCATTCCGCCGGCGACCGGCTTGTTCTGCGCCCCGTAGGTTGCATCGGGCCAGCCGGCAGAGCCCAGCGTCACCCACTCGATGTGCGACTGGCACGCACCTTCGAGAAAGGTCTCGAGCACGGCGCCGCCGGCCAACGCTGGGCCTGCCCCGCCGGCCCCCGTGGCGCCGTGACAGACGGCACAGGAGGCCGCGAAAATCTCGCCGCCGAACCGGACGTTGCTGGCCTCGTGCTCGCCGAACGCCGACCCGTCACAGTTGGCGGCGAGCCCAGTTGCCGGATCGACGGCGAGCTGACCGGCGCTTCCGCAAATCGGCTGGTTCGGAACCACAACGACGTACAGCGCCGCCAGCAGCGGAATTACAACCAGCACCGCCGCCAGCCAGGCTGGGTATCGACTGATGCGCCGCTCCACTTCCTCCTCGTCCGCTGCCTCATCGACTGGCACCGTCGGTGGCAGCACCTCGACAGCAGGTGCGGCGGGTTCTTCGGCGGCGGGGGTTGCTGCGGCGGGCGATGCTGGAGCCACAGCAGGGGGCGCGGCCGGCTCCGGCGTCGTTGGAGCAGGCGCAGCTGCGGCAGCTCCGGCCGTCGCCAACCCGGCCTCCACCACCCAGTCCCGCATGACCTGTTCCACCGAAACGCCGTCTGCCTCAGCCCGCGCCCTGGCAGATCGTTCCGTCAACGACGCAGGGATCCCTTTGGCTTCGGCGGCCGCCGTCACCAGCGCCTCGCCGATCAACGACTCGGCCGACGGCAATCCGGCCGCATCCGCGGTCGGTTCGGTCTCTCCGCCTGCGGCCGGTGCAGGCGCCGCGACAGGAGGTTCTCCGCCCGACCACTCGGCGATGATCGCCTCCGTCGTCCTACCGTCTGCCTCTGCCCTGGCGGCGGCGGCGCGTTGCAGGAGATCAGCGGGTACGCCGATGCTGGATTCGAGTTCGTCGAATGATTCGGTCATTGACTACCTCAGCGACATCAGATAGGTGGTCAGAGCATCCAGATCCTCGTCAGACAACCGCTCGTACGACGGCATGATCGACCACGAGCGCGATCCACGAGGATCGATGAGCCGGGACTTCAGCACGGCAGCGTTGGAGTAGCGGGTGGCGACGTGCATCAGATCGGGCCCGAGACGCTCTACTCCTGGGAGCGCCGGCGTCTCGTGGACATAGTCGCCGGCCCGGCTCACCTGGCCCAGCCCGACATCGGGAATGATCGGCCGCACCTCCTGCGTGTGGCAGTAATAACATCCTTCCTCGATGTAGACGGCGCGCCCGGCGGCAACCATAGAGCCCTCGGGGTACACCCGATCACGGTCGCCGAGGACCGTACCGTTATCCACCTCAGGGTCGAAGGCGGGGAGCAGCACCGTCAGCACGAGGGCCAAGAAGAACAGCGCCACGACACCGAATCGCAACGATGTCCACGACGGCGACCCAGGCTCGCCTGCAATCTCCAGATCGAGCGGCGGGACCTCGGTCACTGCAAGCGCGGCGTCCTTCCTAGAGCGCCCGATGACGACGGAAAGGAGGAGGATCTGCGCAAAGGCAAAGAAACCGGTACCGATAGCCCGGATGCTGAGATACGGAGCAAGGGCGTTGTCGACTTGCGCCCATCCGTCACCGAACGAGGTGAACTCCCCCGAATTGGCCCCGGCCGCCCAGGTGAATCCGGTGACGGCGCCGCCCATCCACATCGCAGCAAGAATGATGAACAGCCCGACCAGCGACAATCGCAGATGCCAGGTCGCTCTCTCGGTGCCGGCGGCACCGGGTCCCTTGATGTCGTAGGCGAGCGCGAACAGCCACAGCGAAAAAGCGCCAACGTAGGCGAGGGTATCGGCGGCGGGTACCCACTCGGTGAATTGGACGGCGGCACTCGACGTGCGCAGTGCTTGAGTGAGGTTCTGCACCGGGATGAGCACGAAGAGGAAGGCACCGAGAAGGATGAAGGAGAGGAGCCCCCGCTCGGTGACGTGGAGCCACTGGCCGCGCATAGCAACAAAGAAGTCGGCCACGATGATCAGCACCGGAACGAGCAGGCCAATCGAGAAGGCGACGCCAACGGTCTCGTACCAGCCGGGGCCCGGGCCGTATATGTACATGACAGGACCCGTGGATGCCCACACCACGGCGAGCGACCAGAACCCAAGGGCGGATAACGACGATGCCCGCATCGGGCCGGGGGTGCCGACGATGCGGGGAATGAGGTAGTAGATGAGCCCGATTCCGGCTGCGGCAAACCAGAAGCCTGTTATGGCAGCCCGGAAAAATCCGGTTTGCATGGCACCGGCGAACCCGGTGACTCCTGGCACGTTGCCGATCAGGACGGCGAGCACCGCCCACCACGTAGCAGCGAGCATGTACCACTGAGCAGGAACCATGCGCTCTCTGCTCGGCGCCACGTTCCTCGTCGCCACGAACGCAGCGAGGGCCAACCCGACGATGATGGGGGCGTCGGCGTAGAGCGGCATCTCGAGGTAGGGGCGGCCCTCGCTCTGGCCGAAGGCGATGCCGATCGAGCCGACCACCACGCCGATAGCGATGAGCGCCATCGAGAGGTGCGCCGTGATCGTGGCGACCAGCGGCCGTCCGGCGACGCGAGGGAGTACGTGATGCACGGCGGCGAGGAAGCCGAGCGTCAACCATCCGTACAGGAACAGGCTGGTCACGATCGGGGTGAGCCGGCCATAGGACAGGAAGGCGATGCCGTCGAGGGACCCGGGAACGGCGAGCTGGTAGGCGGCGATGGTCGCCCCGATGATGGCGACGATGAAGAACAGGATCGCCAGCGTCAGGTGGGCTCCGACGACGCGAGCACCTGCGCCGTCTTCACCGGAATCCATCGACCCGGTTGCGCTCTCTCCAGCGTCGATGTCCGCGGTCACGTGCCCGCTGCCCTCCACGTCGTCTCATTCCGGCTCCATCGCGGCGGGCGAAAGCCTAGCCGCGAGCCTCGCGTGGACCGAGAGTGTGCCGATGATTTCCGCCGCTTCGAACCGGCTATACAATTGGCACAGACCAGGAGGAGGATCCACTGAGCGATCGAGTGAAGCTCGGCATCGGTTTGGCAGCGATTGCGATCGGTCTGGTCACCGTCATCGTCGGGTCGTGGCTCGTGCACGCCACCGAGGCGCCGGTGCTGGACGACCTCGGAGCCGAGGTGTACTCGCTGATCCCACGCGGCTGGTTATGGGTGACGATCGCCCAGAACATCGCGCTCGGCGGGGTGTTGCTTGCCATGGCTGGGGCCACGTTGGCCTTTGTCTACGATCGCCCGCTGACCTGGGTGACGGCGACCCTGGGTGCCGGCCTGTTCACCGCCCTCATGATCATCGTGTTCGGCGTCATCCCCAATCAGATGCTGACGCTGGCGCAAGGTCCGCTGGAGTGGACCTCGGCGAGGACCCTCCTCACCATCCCGCCCGTCCTCGTCCTCGGCAACGAGCTCACCATCACCTACGAGACATTCAAGGACATGATCGTCGGCGGGTACGCGTTCACAAACCTGATCGTGGTGGCAGCCGCCATGGTCCTCTGGCAGAACTATCGCAAGAAGAAGGACCAGCCGAAGCCCCAGCGAATCTCCGAATACGGCCGACCCATCCGCGTGGAGCACTGATGGCGAAGAGCGACGTTTGGTTCGAGATACCGCCGATGCGCGACGACTATCAGCTCGCGGTCGTCGAAGGGGACTACCTGACCGCGGCGGTGAGACCGAAGCAGTTCCTGCACATCGACCAGTCCGAGTGCATCCTCTGCGAGGGCTGCGTCGACATCTGCCCATGGAAATGCATCCACTACCTGTCCGTCGACGTGATCGCCGAGGCCGCGAACGTCGACAACCCGGCCGACGACGCAGAGAACCGAGGCGTGTTCATCGTCGACGAGGACGAATGCACCCGGTGCGCCTTGTGCGTCGACCGCTGCCCGACCGGGGTGATTAGCCTCGGCAAGTTCGCCGGCTCACTCGCCGAGAATGCGGTCGAATTCACCAACGCACCATGGGAGTTGGATACCGGGCAACGAGACTTCAAGAACGGGTACGCGTACGGATTGCGGACTTGAACCTGAACCAGACAGGAACGAGAGAGGGAACAGGTGGCGGACGGTAACGGCAACGGAGGGCTCACCGGGCTGCTCAACGATTTGTCCGAGCAGTTTCGCTCCAGCCAGGTGTGGACCTCGATCTTCCGGCCCGGCTCACCGTTTCGCGGCGGGTACTCGGACTCGCCGAGGAACCGCTCCTACGTTGTGATGAACAACGTGATGTACCACCTGCACCCGGTCAAGGTGAAGCGGCATGGCGTCCGCCTGTCCTACACCCTGTGTCTCGGTGGCCTGTCGTTCTTCCTGTTCGTGGTGCTGACCATCACCGGGATCTTCCTCATGTTCTACTACCGGCCGACGTCGCCCCAGGCGTACCTCGACATCCAGGCGCTTGCTACAGACGTCGCCTTCGGCCAGTTCGTGCGCAACATGCATCGGTGGGGGGCGCACCTCATGGTGCTGACCGTGTTCCTCCACATGACGCGAGTGTTCTATCACGGCGCCTACAAGCCACCTCGTGAGTTCAACTGGGTCGTCGGCGTCATCCTGTTGCTGCTGACGCTGCTGCTGTCGTTCAGCGGCTACCTACTCCCGTGGGATCAGCTGGCGCTGTGGGCCTTCACCGTCGGTTCGACGATGGGGTCGTATGCGCCGGTGTTCGGAGATAGCGTCAGTTTCGCTCTGATCGGGGGGGTGCAGATCTCAGCGGACACGCTGCTGCGGTGGTATGTGCTCCACGTGTTGTTCCTCCCGTTCATCATCGTGCTGTTCATGTCCGTGCACTTCTGGCGGGTGCGCAAAGACGGCGGCGTATCCGGTCCGCTCTAAGGAGGAGCCAGTGGCCGACATCCCAGAAGACATCCTGCGGCGCTCGGCAGAGGCCAGAGCGAGGGCGGAAGGTCGCCCGGTCGAAGAGGTACTCGCCGAGATGACCGGGGAAGCTCCTGCAGCATCGTCGCCGGCCGAACCGGCTCCTGCGGGAACCGAACCAGCTCCTGCCCCTGCCCCTGCCGAGACTGCACCGGCAGCGCCGCCGGTGGCATCCGGTAACGGTGGCATCGACGTCGCTGCCTTGTCCGTGGAGACCGGGGTACCGGAGGCAATATTGCTTCGCGCGACGCGGGCAAGGGCCAAGCACGACGGGCTACCAGACCCGACCATCGCCGCCCCTGCCGGTGGGGGAACCGCGGTTGCCACCGCCCCGCCGCCGACCACCACAGCCCCCGCTCCCGCCCCCGCGGTTCCCGAGGGAGTTCGCACCCAGCGGCTGCTCACCGTCGTCAAAGCGGGAGCGATCCAGCAGGTCAAGAGCGAACCGACGGACAAGGTGAGCGTCTGGCCACATCTGCTGGCGATCGAGTTTGTGGCGTTGCTTGTGATCCTGGTGGTCCTGACTGCTGTTTCGATCTTCGTCGACGCACCGCTCCTCGAGTTCGCCAACTTCAATGAGCAGCCGAACCCTTCCAAGGCGCCGTGGTACTTCCTCGGGCTTCAGGAGCTGCTGGCCTACTTCGACCCGATGGTGGCGGGAGTGTTCATCCCAACGTTCGGCCTGATCGCGCTGATGTTCATCCCCTATATTGACCGAAACCCGTCGATCCGGCCCTCCGACCGCAAGCTGGCCATCATGATCTTCACCTTCTTCATTGTCGCGGCGGCGATCCTCACCATCTTCGGCTCCTTCTTCAGGGGACCGGGGTTCAACTTCGTGTTCCCATGGCGAGACGGCATTTTCTTCGACGACCTATTGACGATTCTCGACTAAGACATGGACGCAACAAGCATCTTCATCATCGGCATTCTCATCACCGGAGCGCTCGCGGTACTCGGGATCTTCACGGTCGCCTTCAAGCGCGGGCCTTCGGCAGGACCGGTCACCATCCAAGAGCTCGACGTCAAGGCGAGACAGGCCGACGAGGCGTCGCGAGCCATGAAGGCCGAGCAACGGGCCACCGACGACGAAGTCACGGTTGCTGCCGTTGCCACCGTCGTCGAGGCGCCACCGGAGGCAACGGCCGACCCGCTCACCGATCAAATCGAAGTCACCGTCTCTGAATACAACGTCACCAGACGGCAGTTCTTCAACCGGGCGCTCCTCGCCGTGTTCGGATTGTTCCTTCTCCAGTTTGCGCTCGCCTCCCTTGCCTTCATCTGGCCGAAGCTGAGGGGTGGGTTCGGTACGCCGGTCAACGTCGGCAACCTCGAGGAGATCAAGAGAGAGACGAAGGGCGTCGGCAACCGCAATAACGGCAGCACCGCCGCCGAGGTCATGGCGGTCAAGAAGGAGTGGCTGGACGAGTGGGCCCCGCAATTCACCTCCGTCGAGACCCCTCTCAACCAGTACCGCATCATCTGGGACCTGATGCACCTGGTCGACCGGTCCAACACCATCATCACCCACGACGCGGGCAGCCCCCGCGACCAGCTAGCGCCATTCTGGGAGTCCGTGGCCCCTCGCACGTACCAGGGTTGGGGCAAGTCGACCCAGCTGGGTTATGGGCTTGGACTCACCATGGGGGCTAAGCTGGCTGAGCCCGACAAGCTGTGCGTCAACATCATGGGAGACGCCGCCATCGGCATGGTGGGCATGGACCTGGAGACAGCCGTTCGAAACGAGCTGGGGATACTGACCATCGTGCTGAACAACGGCGCGATGGCGATAGAGCGAGACACGATGCCAATCGCCATCGAGAAGTACGGCAGCGTCTATCAGGGTGGCGACTATCGCGCCGTGGCCAAGGCCCTGGGCGGCTGGGGGGTCCGGGTCGAACGGCCCGAGGAGATCGTCCCGGCGC
>JACZST010000020.1 GCA_022574065.1 Acidobacteriota bacterium | reverse complement strand
CTCAGCACAGCGATCTTACCAAGCGGACCATATTTGTCCTGGTAAGAAACTAGCATCAAAAACGAGTCGGGTTGATTAAGGTGCCTGCGCCAAGCTCCTTCAATCCACCGTTTACCGTTCAGATTGAACTGGTTAGTCTTGCGACTCATCTCGTGCAGGCGCTGCAATTGTTCGCGAGGGCTCATATAAAACGTCAAACTCACCCCCAGTGCCCGCAAGTATTCGGATGGGTCAGAAACTTGATTCGCCAGACTCTGTCGCTCTTCATTGGCCTTGAGGTCGGATGCCCGTACGGTATCGGTCGAGGAAACGCGTTGTGGTGTTAGGCATGGATAGTATCGTAGGGCGCAGGTGGTTTCCCGAGCTGATCCAGAGTAGAGTGACCTCACCTGTGGCAACTCGGCGGCCATTGTTGCCAATTCACCGGTGTTATCATCAAGGAAAAGGAAGGCGTCCACAGAGATGCCCAGTTTTTGCGCAGCCCCGCGCAGTCCTTGGGCCTTACTATTCCACCCGACGCGCCAGTCGGAGAAATGCGTCGCTTTCAGAGGAAAGTCTGGACGCTCCGCGAAGAGGCGCTCGACATCCACCGGTTCATTGCGTGACAAACAAACCAGGAGCAGACCCTTCGATTGAAGCGTGGTCAGTTGTTCCTGAAGTCTGCGATGGCCTGCCGTCAGCGTTACGCCGCGAATGCCGTCCTCGGCCAAAACCCCGCGATACAAAGTGTTATCGAGATCAACCGCAACGGCCTTGATCCCCGGACGTAAAAGCCCAGGAATCAACTGGCTCCCTATATGCTTGGCAGATTCCAAACAAGCGCGGTCAGACAGGCGGGTGCCCGTGAGATGACTCCGCGCGCAGTCCCAGTAGCCATCACCTACGCGTGACCGGATCGTCTCTTGATCGGAAACGACGATCCCCACAGCAGCCGAAGTCTCTTCATTGAGGCGTGAGTTGAAGCGTTCCGCAGCCGGGCTAGAACCAGCCCAGTTGGCGGCGATAATCGGAGCCGAGCTATTTTGTCGAAGAGTTTGTAATCTGTCCTGAAACCAATCGAAGAGTTCATCCGGCCCCAGGGATTTTTGATATCGGAAGAAATCAATCCATACAATTTCGACATCAGCCCCTTCGTTTACATTAAAACTCAGGCTGTCGTCGTACTCGCCGATGGTCCAAGATGGACATAGTTGCGCGTAGGCGAGAAACGCGTTGGCCGGTCCTACTAGGGTCTCGAAATTGTGGTTTCTGTGAACACGGACGGAGATTGACTCGCAATCCCAATCCGGCGCGAGCTTCAAGAGGTCAAGACGATTTAGATCTTCGGAGAAGAGCACTCGCTGCCAACTGATATGGCTCTCTACAAATGAAGCGCCTGATAAACTCATGGTGAAATCCGAGAAGTGCTGGATATTTTTGTCTGGGATGAGTTGTTTGATGCCGGTTTTGCGGGGCTATTCTCGGCCTCGTATTCGTCATCGAACTCCTGTTTGACGGACCGGATCATAGCGCCGAACATGAGCTTGAGCACGGCCCTTTCGCCGACAGCGTCGGGAATGGTCTTCGGCCGCAACGGCGAGGTCAGCGTCAGTTGACTCCTTTTTTTGAAGCCATGGCTGACACCCTTCGTTTCGAGTGCTTCGGTGAGTGCGTGGACTGTTTTTCTCATCGCCTCGCGGAATGGGGGTGGAGACCCGAAAGCCCAGTTCCCCGCGCGCCTTAGTGAAGTCGATCGCATACCGCCAGTCATGGCCCGGTCGATCCGCCACGAAGCTGATCTGCTCCGCATAGGATTTGCCGTCGATCCGGGCGCACTTTTCGTCCAGCAATTCGCAGATCATGCGGACAATGGCGATGTTCGGCAACTCGTTGCCGCCGCCAAGAGCGTAGGGGCCATCGTCGTCGTCGACGGCGCTCAACTTGTGCCGCATTACCCAACCGACGTGGAGGCGCTGGGTGCCGATTTCCTGGTGTTCTCCGGGCACAAGATGCTGGGCCCGACGGGAATAGGGGTGATGTGGGGCAAAGCGGAGCGCCTCGAGGAGCTGGAACCCACCGAGGGTGGCGGGGAGATGATCTCCGACGTCCAGCTATACGAATCGCGATGGGCTCCCGTCCCCCAGAAGTTCGAGGCCGGTACACCGCCGATCGCCCAGGCCATCGGGCTCGGAGCCGCGGTCGACTATCTGGAGAAGATCGGGATGACCGCGGTACGCGAGCACGAGGTGGATATCACAGGGTATGCCCTGGAACGCCTTGCCGATGTGCCGGAGCTCACCGTGTATGGACCGAGCGACCCAAACCGGCGCGGCGGTGCGGTCAGTTTCGAGCTGGCCGACATTCACGCCCACGACGTGGCGACCATCCTCGACCAGTACGGCATCGCGGTGCGGGCCGGCCACCACTGCGCCAAACCGCTGATGCGCCACCTCGAGGTGGCAGCAACCGCACGAGCATCCTTCTACGTGTACAACACCCACGATGACGTTGACCGCCTCGTCGATGCCCTGATGGAGGCACGGAAGATCTTCGGACTCGACGCCTGAGAGGCTCCGCAACCACCGCACGATCCGGTCTTTGGCGGTGAAGGCGATTTGCGGAGCCGTGGCCCGAGCGGCCCGCCGCGAAGCGGCAAGAGCGGGAAAAATTGCTCCACTTCCAGAGACGAGCGGTCACCATTTCAGTCCGCGCTCGAAGCAGCGTCTCTGCAACGGTATCGTTCGCTCATGGCAGATCTGAAGGAGCTGTACCGGCAGGTGATCCTCGATCACTATCGGAATCCCAGGCGTCGCGGCAAGCTGAGCGGTCCACACGTCCACGCCGAGGGATTGAATCCTTCGTGTGGTGACGAGTTCTTTCTCGACATCAGGGTTGAGGACGGAACGGTCACCGATGCCGCAATCGAGGGCCAGGGGTGCTCGATCTCCCAGGCCTCGGGATCGATGATGATGGACGTCATCGTGGGCAAGACCATCGACGAGGTTCGTGGGGTTTCCGGCAAATTCAAGCTGATGATGGGTATCGACGAGGGGGAGGACCCCCTCGATCACGATCGACCGGGCTCAGTGCTCGGCGACCTCGAGGCGCTGCAGGGTGTCAGGAAGTTCCCGGTGCGCATCAAGTGCGCCGATCTCCCCTGGACCACCCTTGCCGAGGCCCTGGAAGGAGTGGAGGCATAGGTGGAGTACTCGAGCGCCACAGCGCTCATCGTGGTCGACGTGCAGAACGACTTCACCGACCCCGAAGGATCGCTGTACGTCACCGGCGGCGAGGACACGCTTCCGTTCATCAACGCCCAGATCGCGGCAGCTCAGGATGCGGGAGCGACCATCGTTCGCACCCAGGACTGGCACCCCGAGCACACGCCGCATTTCGCCGAGGACGGGGGCATCTGGCCCGTGCACTGTGTCCATGACACCTGGGGCGCCGAGTTCCACCCCGATTTGGTCGCCGACGGGCCCGTGGTTCAGGTCGGTGTCGCCGGCGAAGACGGCTACTCCGGGTTCACCGGACGCAACCTCGAAACCGGCGAGGAGTTGCCGACCGGACTCGAGCAGCTCCTGCGCGACCAGGGAATCACCAAGGTCGCGGTCGTCGGCATCGCCACCGACTACTGCGTGCTCGATACGGCGGTCGATGCAGTACGGCTTGGCTTCGAGGCGACGTTGCTCGCCGACGGCACCCGTCCCGTCAATGTCGAGCCAGGCGACGGGGCACGGGCGATCGCCGAGATGGTGGCCTGCGGGGTCGGGATCGAATAGCCTCGATCGGCAGAAGACGGGGCATCGCCGTCCCCGTCCATCTCACCGCATTAAGTTGAGTGCGTGACCGGCCCCACCTTCGCCTCCACGTATGCCAAATCGTTGCAACAGCCGGAGGAGTTCTGGGCGGAAGCTGCCCGTGACATCGACTGGACCAGGCCCTGGGACACGGTGCTGGACCTCGACACCACGCCCGCAGCCCGGTGGTTCGTAGGTGGTGAGCTGAACACGTGTTACAACGCCCTCGATCGTCACGCCGACGGCGATCGCGCCGAGCAACCGGCCCTGATCTATGACAGCGCCGTCACGGGAACGACACAGACGTTTACGTACCGAGAGCTGCGCGATCGGGTCGCCCGTTTCGCCGGGGTGTTGAATCGCCAGGGGGTAGAGCGCGGGGACCGGGTCGTCATCTATATGCCCATGATCCCACAAGCGGCGATCGCGATGCTGGCGTGCGCACGGCTCGGAGCGGTCCATTCAGTGGTGTTCGGTGGCTTTGCCGCGCGAGAGCTCGCCATCCGCATCGACGATTGCAAACCAAAGCTGATCGTCTCTGCGTCGTGTGGCATCGAGGTCGACCGCGTGATCGAGTACAAGCCGCTGCTCGACAGTGCCATTGAGATCGCGGCTCACAAGCCCGAGCATTGCATCATCTACCAGCGTGAGATGGTCGCCGCCGAGATGCAGCCCGGGCGAGATCTCGACTGGGAGCAAGAGCTTGCCACCGCCACCCCGCATGACTGCGTGCCGGTGGCCGCAACCGACCCGCTCTACATCCTGTACACCTCGGGTACCACCGGCGAGCCGAAAGGGATCATTCGCGACAACGGAGGCCATGCCGTTGCTCTGAAGTGGACGATGCAGAACATCTACGACGTGAGCCCAGGCGAGGTCTACTGGGCGGCGTCCGACGTTGGCTGGGTCGTCGGCCACTCCTACATCGTGTACGCGCCGCTGCTCCACGGCTGCACGACCGTGCTCTACGAAGGCAAACCCGTCGGAACGCCTGACGCCGGTGCGTTCTGGCGGGTGATCGCCGACCACGGGGTCGTGAGCATGTTCACCGCTCCAACCGCCATCCGGGCGATCCGCCAGCAAGACCCGAATGGTGACCTGATCGCCGGGTATGACCTCAGCGAGTTCCGCTCTCTGTTCTTGGCCGGGGAACGGGTTGACCCGGACACCCTCGACTGGGCGGAGGAGCAGCTCGGTGTGCCGGTGATCGATCACTGGTGGCAGACGGAGACGGGATGGGCGATTACCGCCACCTGTCTCGGCATCGAGGTGCTGCCCGTCGTGCCCGGATCATCCGGGCGCCCCGCTCCAGGGTGGGATCTGGCGGTGGTGGGACCTGACGGATCCGAGCTTCCTCCCGGGGAGATCGGCGCTCTCTGCGCCAGACTGCCGATGCCGCCATCGGCGCTTCCCACATTGTGGAACGCCGAGAAGCGGTTCGTCGACACCTACCTATCGAGGTACCCGGGGTTCTACGAGACAGCCGACGCCGGCTACATCGACGAGGACGGCTACGTCTATGTCATGGCCAGGACCGATGACATCATCAATGTGGCCGGCCATCGCCTCTCTACCGGTGCGCTCGAAGAGGTGCTCATGTCCCATCCCGATGTCGCCGAGTGCGCCGTGGTCGGCGTCGCCGACTCGCTGAAGGGCCAGCAGCCTGTTGGATTCCTCGTACTCAAGGTCGGAGCCGATCGCGACGCCGATGGAGTCGTCACGGATGTGGTGGCAGCGGTGCGCCAGCAGATCGGTCCGGTAGCGGCGTTCAAGTCGGCGGTCGTCGTCGACCGCCTCCCGAAGACGAGATCGGGCAAGATCCTCCGCGGCACGATCGCCCAAATCGCCGACGACGAGCCCTGGGAGATGCCGGCGACCGTCGACGACCCGGCCATCTTCGACGAGATCACATCGGCCCTGGCCACGATCGGATTTCCAAGATGAGCGCGGGGGCCAGGGCTGTGGAGCACAACCCGCTCCGGGCGTGGCGTTCCAGAGCACTTTCCAGTCGGAGCCACGTCGCAGATATCGGCTGATCAGGTCGGCGCTCGCCGCCAGAGAGCAACAGCGCGCTCGGCGTGTCAGCCGGTGCCTGCAACGAACGACGCGATGGCGTCGGCGACCTGCTCCGGTGCCTGCGCTTGCGGGTAATGCCCCGCTCCATCAATGAGGCTCATTTCGCCGCCGAGGATCTCGGTGAGGCTGCGCGCCTCGGCTTCAGGGTCGGGGAAGTCGGGGTCGGCCGTCCCCATGATCACGAGAACCGGACACTCGACCCGCTCGAGGCGGGATTCGCTCTCGGCATGGGAGTTGAATGCCAGGCTGTGGAATGCCTTGTATCGGCCTGGTTCGGAGAGGTTCGCCTTGAGTTGGCCAACGTAGTCGTCGTGGTCGGGCGGCTTGTCACCCGGGTACATCTGCTTGCGGTAGTAGGAGACCCAGGCCCCTTTTCCCCACGGCGGGGACAGCGTCATCCTGAAGAGGAGCTTCTGCCAGCCCGGCACAGGGACATCCCTGGCGAACGGGCCGATGAGCACCAAGCCGGCAACCGCAGACGGGTCCTCGACCGCGGCGATCACTGCCGAGGACGCCGTGAGCGAGTTCCCGACGAGGAACGCGGGCCCGCCGGCCAGGTGCTGCGCCAGCGCCAGCATGTCGGACCCGATCGCCGCATCCGAGTAGTCGGGCCAATCCACAGACGACTCACCCATTCCCCGCAGGTCCATCGTGACGACTCGCAGCCCGCGCTTGGCAGCTTCGGGTATGAAGTGGCGGTACACCTGGCGCAGATCGCCCATGCCGGGGGCGGCGATCACCAAGGTGCCGGCGCCTCCCGCGTCGTCATAGCTGATAGTGCCGTCGGGTCGTCGGAGAGTCTCGCTCACGGTGGGCATTCCAGCAGATCCACGCTCGGACGCCAACCATAGGGCGGGTCTCGCCGTGCCAAGATGTTGGTCTGGGGTGCGCTGCGCCGGGACAGGGTTGTGTGGTGATATGCAGCCACAATCGGTTGTGCATCGGCGAGGTTCAGGTCGGGTTTGGCGATAACTCGAGAACGGGTAGCGGGTCGCATCCCGTGCCGTCGCGCCGGGAACATCATGGCGGTCCATGAAGTAGGGCATCAGCTTTTCCTTGCCCGGTGCTCGTCAGCAAAGCCGGCCGAACCGCACACGACGGCTGCCACAAATAGCCCACAAGCCAGTAGGGCCCCATCATCGGCCTGGCTGGGCAGCAGCCAGCGCGCCGACAAGAAGGGTCCAACGTGGGAAAACCGGGCCACACATGGGAGAATCTCGATATGAACGGCATCGTCTTCGACTTGTTTCACACCCTGGTCGACCCAGAGGACTTTCGTCCCCGCGACGCCTGGCGATTGAGGCTCGTGGCGGAGGCCATGGACGCCGACGGGCGCGATCTCATCATGTTCTGGAAGGACACCTACATCGAGCGGACCACGAGCCCGGTTTCGGGTACCGATCTCATCCTGCGGTACGCCGCCGATAACGAGATCACAGTCTCGGACGCACAGCTGGCCGAGATCACCGCTCATCTCGGCGACTACCAGGACGTCGCCCTCGAACAGCCGCGAGGTGACGTGGTGGAGGCGGTGGCATCACTTGCCACCAGATTCCCGCTCGCCGTCCTCAGCAATTGCTACCTGGAGGAAGTGGCAGCGTGGTCGCGGTCACCGCTGGCCCCCCACTTCGCCGGCGCCGCATTCTCCTTTGCGATCGGATCCAGAAAGCCCTACCGACCCGCTTACCTGGCGGCGACCGCACTCCTCGATCTCGAGCCCAGCGACTGCGTCTTCGTCGGGAATGGCGGCAGCGACGAACTCCGCGGCGCCAAGGAGGCGAGCTTCGCCCTGGTCGTGCACCAGAATCAGTTCGATCGAGACAACGGCCTGGTCAGCGAGAGACAGCAGGAGCGCCGCGCCTCGCAGGCCGACTCCCAGATCACCTCGCTCGCCGCCCTCGGAGCGTTATTCGACTGAGCGTCGACCCGCCCGCGCCTCTGCCACCAGGGTCCGCTGCAAGTCCTTCACCGCCGTCGTCAGCGACACGTGGTACACATGAGGGTTCACCAGCCGTTTTACCCCGGGGTCGAGCCGGGCCAGATCGGCCGTGCGCCACGCTCGCAGCGCGTCCAGCGACGGGGAGCCGTCGAGCCTGGTGCCCCGGTGATACACCGGAACGAGCAACTCCTCGACCGAGGCCACGTCATCGAGCCGGCGGACGATCCCTTCTCGATGCGGGTGATATAAATCGATAGAGGTGATGGCGAGCAGATCCTCGTCGGCGGCCGACACTACGTCGGCACTGGCCAGGCCGCGCGAGTCGTACACGCGCCACACCCTCTTGTCCCCCGGGATCGGCATCTTCTCCGGGGTGTCGGAGATCTTGAGCGCCGGAACCCACTCCCCCTCGATGTCGACGGCAACCAGCTTGTACACACCGCCCAGCGCCGAGTAGCCGTGCGAGGTGATGAGCCGGGTTCCCACCCCGTATGCGAGCCGGCCGAGCAACGCCTCTGCCTCGACACCGTACCGCGGCGCCTCTTCGGTGATCTGGGCACGAATCTGCCACATGGCGAGCTCGTCGAGCTCAGAGGACAACACGATCCTCGCCTCAGGGAACCCGGCATCGTCGAGCATTGCCGCAGCACGAACCGCGAGGTGAGCAAGGTCACCGGAGTCCAGCCGGATCCCCACCGGCTCGTGACCGGCCGCTCGCAACTCGTGAAACACGATGATCGCGTTGGGAATACCGCTGTCGAGGGTGTCGATGGTATCGACGAGGAGGACCGTCTCATCCGGATACACCTCGGCATAAGCACGGAAGGCACCGATCTCGCCTTCACCGAGCGCCATGAACAGCTGCACCATGGAATGGGCATGCGTCCCCGCCGGGTCACTTTCGAGATAGTGAGCGACCCCGACATTGCTGGTGGCGTCTGCGCCTCCGATCAGCGCGGCCCGCCCTCCGGCATTCGCCCCGACGTCGGGACCACGCCGCAAGCCGAACTCGAGCACGGGACTCCCGTGGGCGGACTCGGTGACCCGCGACGCCTTGGTCGCTACCAGCGTCTGATAGTTCAGATGATTGAGCAACGAGGTCTCGAGGATCTGGGCGACCGCCAGCGGCCCCTCGATGATGGCGATAGGAGCATGGGCGTGAACCACGCGACCCTCGGAAACGGACCGGATCGACACGGACGAAAAGTCCCCGGCTTCCTTCAGCCAGGCAAGGAACCCCTCGTCGAACCGCGGAGCTCCGGTGGCATCCTGCTGGCCGCGCAGCAGAGCCAGATCGTCATCGGTGATCCTGGTCGCCTCGATCCAGTCGAGCAACCATCCCAGACCGGCAGCCACCGCATACCCTGCCTGATGGCGTCCGTAGTCGGGGTACTCACGGAAGAAGTAGTCGAACAGCGCCGGGCTCTCGTGGAGGCCCTGCTTCCAGTACACCTGCGCCATCGTCAGCTGGTACTGGTCGGTGAACAGAAACCCTTCGGTCAGGCTGCGGCGATCGTGAGTCATCGCCCTCCACGATACCTGCGGTGGCCCGGCCAGCAACGATCACTCCGGTCGGTCATCCACCCGTCAGCGAGCTCTTGATCTCTACCTCGATCGTGTGAGCTTCGGAGACGATGCGGGCAGAATGTTCCTCGCCGTCGGACCAAATCGTCTCTCCAGGGCGCCGCGCGACGACCGTCACCTCGCCCTCGGCGGTCGTTGACTCCAGCTCGTAGCCGTTGATCGCGACGATCACCCGCGGCGGATGCGAGTGCATCGCCAGCTCTCGCCCAGCGGGCTGGTGTATCTCGAGCACCCGAACGTCATCGTTCTCGAAGGCGATTCGATGTCCTGTTGGATCGACCTCGGTGGAATCAGGTGCTTTTTCCATTGTTGCTCCCTTCGAGCTACCGATCGTAGGCTTTCGTACCGTGCTGTTTTCAGTGTCGAAATCCTCATCCGCTTCCGTGACGGCAGGGACCGGATAATCGCGATGGACCCGCTCCCGACCGGCACCGTCACCTTCCTGTTCACCGACATCGAGGGTTCGACACGCCTCTTGCATCACCTCTCGGATCGTTACGCAGATGTTCTGGAAACTCACAACCGCCTGATCCGAGAAGCGATTGCTGCCAACGCGGGCGTCGAGATCTCCACCGAGGGCGACGCCTTCTTCTGTGTCTTCGAAACCGCACCCGACGCCGTTGGTGCAGCGGTGGCGATGCAGCTGGCACTCGCCGCCTTTGCCTGGCCGGAAGACGCCGAGGTGCTGGTCCGCATGGGACTGCACACCGGAGCCGCAACCCTCGGAGGGGACAACTACGTCGGCATCGATGTGCACCGTGCGGCTCGTATCGCATCGGCTGCCCATGGAGGGCAGCTCCTCGTCTCCGACACGGTGCGGGCGCTGGCAGAAAACGACCTGCCGGACGGCACCACGTTGCGCGACCTGGGAACGCATCGGCTCAAGGATCTGTCGGCGAGCGAACACCTGTACGAGATAGTGATCGACGATCTCGAGTCTGCGTTTCCACCATTGCACACGCTGGAAGCCACGCCGAACAACCTGCCGAGCCAGCTGACGAGCTTCGTCGGCAGGGAGGACGAGATGGAGGAGCTCGCCTCACTCGTGCTGACAAATCGTCTCGTCACCATCATGGGACCAGGAGGCGTCGGCAAGACGCGTCTCGCCATCCAGTGCGCTGCCAGACTCCTCGACGACTTTCCTGACGGCGTTTGGCTGATCGATCTCTCCGCAACTTCTCAACCCGAGCTTCTCCCAACGCTGGTCGCCGAACCTATGGGTGTCCGTGACCTCGGCGGGGTCAGCGGCCGCCCGATGAGCGAACTGTTGGCCGACTACCTCGGGGAGAAGAAGCTGCTCCTGGTGTTGGACAACTGCGAGCATGTGATCGCCGCCATCTCCGAGCTGGCTGAGACTCTGCTCATGAACAGTGATCGATTGCACATCGCGGCAACCAGTCGCGATGCCCTCGGCGTTCCGGGCGCCACCTTCCACGTGCCGTCACTGCGTATCGAGGACCGGTCCGGAGGCGGTGCCGATGACTCGGAAGCGGTTCACCTGTTCTTCGATCGCGCCACCCAGATCAAACCGGACTTTTGGGTGGAAGGCGGGAGCGCGGCTGCGGTCAGCGAGATCACACGCCGCCTCGACGGCCTGCCGCTGGCAATCGAACTGGCAGCCTCGCGGGTCAATGTTCTCACTCCCGAACAGATCTTGGAGCGGCTCGAAGATCGATTCGCGCTGCTCAGGTCGAGCCGGACCGGAACACCGGCCCGCCACGAGACCCTCCAGGCCACCATGGACTGGAGCTACGAGCTGCTCAGCGAGCCGGAACGGGACGCCCTCCGTCGGCTGTCGGTCTTCAGCGGGTGGACGCTGGAAGCCGCAGAGGCCGTGTTCGGCGACAGCGCCGATGCCGTCGACCTGCTCGGCAGTCTCGCCGACCGGTCTCTCGTCGAGGTCAACGTCCAAGGCAGCCACAATCGGTACCGGCTGCTGGAGACCGTGCGCCAATATGCCTTCGCCAAGCTGGTCGAAAGCGGCGGCCAACAATCCGCCCAAGCCGCCCATGCCGAATACTTCCTCGCCTTGACCGAGGCCGGCGACGTCGGAGTGCGAGGTCCAGACCAGGCGGATTGGATCCAATGGCTCAAGGCCGAAAACGACAATGTGCGCGTGGCCATCACCTGGGCGATCGAGACCGAAGATAGCGATCTCGCTCTGCGTCTGGTCGCAGCGATGAGCTGGTATTGGTTCATCGACGGCTATTGGCAGGGACCGCTGCAGCTGTTCCGCCGCGTGTACGACGAAGCAGGCCAAGCCGACCCATTGCTGCGGGCCAGAGCAGTCTACAAGGCCGGCGGCGTCGCGCTCATCTGGGGGTGGTTCGAGGAAATGACACCTCTGATGGAGGAGGCGTACCACACGCTCTCCGAGGTGGGGAACCAGTTGGATATCGCATACGCCACCCACTTCCTCGGAGACATCCACGCGAACCGGGGGGACGCGGACGCCGGCGAGCTGCTCGAGGCGAGTATCCGGATGTTCGGAGAGCTGGAAAACGACTGGGGACAGGCGTTTGCCCAGCGCTGGATGGGTAGCGCCGTCGAGCTTTCAGGGGATGCGGCGAAGACGATCGACTACCAGCGTGCCTCGGTCGCCGCCTTCACCCGCATCGGCGATCGGTGGGCGGCGTCCTGGATCGCCTTCGTTCTCGGCTTCAACCTCATTGCGGTCGATGAGCTCGACGAGGCCCGACAGGCTCTGGAGCGGAGCCTGGAGCTGGTTGCGGGCATCGAAGATCACGAAGATCACCTGGTGCTGCCCCACGCCAAACGCGGGCTGGCGATGGTGGCGGCGCGAACGGGCCGTCCCGAGCTCGCACGGTCCATCCTCGACGAAGCGCTCCCCCTGTACCAGCAAATCGGGGACGAGAGCTGCATCGCCATCTGCCACCTCATTCTCGGCGAGCTGGACACAGACGCCGGTGACCACCCTGCGGCTGATGGTCATTTCCAGAAGAGTCTGGACGGATTCTTGCTGCTGGGAAACCAGGTCAACCTTGCCCCCGTGCTCCGCCGGAGTGCCGAGCTGGCGACGGCAGCGAGCGATCATCAGCGAGCCGCCACGCTGGTCGGCGCCGCCGAGGCGATCCGGGAGGTGGTGGGCGGCGTGCTCAGCGAGCACGACCGGGCCCGGTTCGCGGAGGCATCGACCAGGACGGAAGCCGCCCTCGGACACAAAGAGTTTGCCGGTCTTGTCGAACAGGGCGCTGCCATGACCATCGACGATGTCATCGAATACGCTCGAGAGGCGTGAGCTAGTTGGCACTGCGGTGCGCGGGCTCACAGACCGAGACAATGCAGCTCGCATCAGGACCCGATCTAGATGCCGCCTTCGGTCATTGGGCGCACGTCGAGGGCGGCATCGAGCTCGTCCGGAGGCAGCACCTCCATCTCCAGGGCGATCTCGCGGACCCCTCGACTTTCCTGAAAAGCCCTCTTGGTGATCTCGGCCGCCTTGTCGTAGCCGATGTGCGGCACCAGAGCAGTGGCGATGATCGCGTTCTGATCGAGCAGGAACGCCGCCCGCTCCTCGTTGGCCACGATGCCATCGACCGTCTTTTCCTGCAGGACACGTGACCCGTTGGCAAGTAGCTCGATCGACTCCAGCATGGCGTGCGCCATCACCGGCATCATCACGTTGAGCTCGAAGTTGCCGTTCGCTGCGCCCCAGGTGATTGTGGCGTCGTTTCCGAAGACCCGCGCCGCGATCATCATCACCGCCTCAGGGATCACCGGGTTCACCTTGCCAGGCATGATCGACGACCCTGGCTGCAGCGACGGCAGTGTGATCTCACCGATGGCGTTACGGGGACCGGATGACAACCAGCGCAGGTCGTTGGCGATCTTGAACAGCGACGTCGCCACCGTCTTGAGAACACCGGAAGCGTTGACGTAGGCATCCTTTGCCGCCTGGGCCTCGAAATGGTTGCCCGCTTCACGGAACTCGTATCCGGAGCGGCGGGTCATGATCTCGATGGTGCCGGCAGCGAATCCCTCGGGAGCGTTGAGGCCGGTTCCGACGGCGGTTCCGCC